>JBCBZW010000052.1 GCA_039815145.1 Pseudomonadota bacterium | reverse complement strand
GAACGCCTGCGCGGCACCACCGAACTCCGCCGCCAGCACCGTCGTCATCGCCGCCGTCAGCGTCGTCTTACCATGGTCAACGTGACCGATAGTTCCCACGTTCACGTGCGGCTTCGTACGTTCAAACTTCTCTTTCGACACCTGCCAAACTCCCTTGCGGAATAGAGTCCGATGACTATTCTTAAGTGGCAGCCGCTGGGCGACCGCCGTGACAAATATGGAGCCCACGCCCGGATTTGAACCGGGGACCTCTTCCTTACCAAGGAAGTGCTCTACCCCTGAGCTACGTGGGCGCTAAACCGTGGCCGATCGCGCCTACCTGGGCACCCAGCGCGCAGCGGGGCTGTGTTGGAGCGGGTGATGGGAATCGAACCCACATCATCAGCTTGGAAGGCTGAGGTTCTACCATTGAACTACACCCGCCAGGCCGCACCGCACCAAAACACCAGAGAAATCAAGGCTCCCCAGCCAGCCGACGATCCAACCGCGGCGGCTCGAGATGGTGGAGGGGGTAGGATTCGAACCTACGTAGGCATAGCCAGCAGATTTACAGTCTGCCCTCGTTGACCGCTTGAGTACCCCTCCGGATCACGGAGCCGGGCATTTTCCGGCGCGATCTTGCGGAAGTCAACAGCTCCGTCGAACTAAAGAGGCGCTGCGCTCTCAAGGGCCTACGGTAGGTGCCGATGGGCCCGATAGACCCAGGAAAGTGACGCCAAGACGCGAGCGTTTGACACACCGCAGCTTACAACCAATAAAATACGCCGGGGCCGATTTCGGCCTCATGACCTTCGCGAAAAATATAGGGGATTCGAAAACATGCGCATTCAGCTGACGGGTGCCGCGCGCGCCCTCGCCGTTGTTGCTGCCGCTGCCACCCTGACCGGCTGTACTGCTCTTGAGGAAAAGGTGGACCGCGCTCTGCAGCTGGCAGAACAGGCTTCTTCCGACGCCAGCAGTGCTCTGTCGACGGCTAACTCGGCCGCATCCGCGGCTAGCAGCGCCCAGAGCACGGCCGATCAGGCCTTGAGCGCCGCCAACGCAGCCCAACGTGCAGCCGACCGGGCCAACGCCTGCTGCAACGCCAATACGGACAAGATCGACCGCATGTTCGAGGAAGTGACGCGCAAGTAGTCCTTCCGAGCGACCGAAGTCGCGCAGGCTAAACGCCTGCGCGCGCTTCGGAAGCTTCACGCACGATTTCCGCCGCGCCCTCCACCGTCGGCGCCGCCGGCTCCTCCGGCTTCACCTCCAAAAACTCCACCGCTAGCGGCTCCGGCACTCCGAGGCCGCGCTCGTAGACCGCTTCCATCGACCCCCAGTCCACCTGCTTCAGCCGCTCATCCGTGCTAGAGACGAAGACCTCGATCAGCGCGGTCAGCCCGCGGTCGATGGTCTCGACGTCCTCCTCCAGAGGCGGATGCACCTCCAGGTACAGGGAATCGGCCACCCACCCCATCTTGAAGGGCTGGTTCACGATGCGCACTGTGGTGCCCACCCCTACGAGGCCGTAGAGCTCGGCGATGTCGGCCGGGAACATCCGGACGCAGCCGTGGGTCACGCGCATACCGACACCGGCGGGGCGATTGGTCCCGTGGATCAGGTAGCCGGGGATGCCTAGGCGAAGCGCGTGATTGCCGAGGGGGTTGTCCGGTCCAGGCGGCACGGTCCTCGGCAGGGGACGGCCATCGGCCGCATGCTCGTCGCGAATCGACTGCGGCGGATACCAGGTGGGGTTGCGCTGCTTGGCGGTGACCTTGGTGCGCCCGTAAGGCGTGGACCAGTCCTGTCGCCCAACGCTCACGGGGAAGGTCATGACCTGCCGGCCTGCCCCCTCTGCAGCAGGCGGAAAGTAGTAGAGGCGCATCTCAGGCACATTGAGAACGATCCCCGTGCGCGGCGCATCCGGCAGCACGAACTGCGAGGGCACTAGTACTTCTGTCCCCTCTCCGGGAAGCCAGGGATCCACCTCGGGGTTCGCCAACACTAGCTCCCGATAGCCGACATCGTAAGTACGCGCGATGCTGACGAAGGTATCCTCGTGCGCAGCCGTGTGTTTGATCGGTGTTCCGATAACGCTATCGCCCTCGTTGGCGAGCTCGAACACCGCTGCTTTGGTGACCTTCGGCAGGGCGCAGAGCAAGCAACCCAATCCTAAGAGGAGTCCGAGTGGCCGTAACAAATCCCGTGAGCTGGCTGACTGGCTATGCATCGCGTCTCAAGTTTCCAAAACTGCTGGCGGTGACCGCCGCCCTGTTCATCATCGACGTGTTGGTGCCGGACGTAGTTCCCTTCGCCGACGAGCTGCTACTCGGGTTGGTAACGGCGGTCCTCGCGTCCCTGCGCGAACGAGCGCATAAAAAGGAGCCTGAGCAGGACGACTCAACGACGACGGCTCAATAGGCGTCAGCGGCCGGCAGGCGCGGAAGAGCCGCCCCCGAGCTCTCGCACCAGAGCGCTCAACAGCTCGCCACACTCGTGATCGAGTTTGACCACTCCATCGTCGTCTGCCCGGGTCCGCCCCTGAGTGAGTATCAGCACGGGCTTTCGTGCGGCGAGGGCCTCGCGCACGAATCGATAGCCGGACAATACCATCAGCGATGACCCCACCACGAGCAGCCCCCCGGCGTTCGCCAGGCGCTCCCGTGCCGTGGCCAGGCGCTCGGCCGGGACGTTCTCACCGAAAAATACGACATCCGGCTTGAGGATGCCGCCGCAACGTTCACAGTCGATGTAGCGAAAGCGGGCGACCGCCTCGTCGCTCACGTCCCGATCACCATCCGGGCGGTGCGTCGCACCGTCGCGGACAACCGAGTCCGACCAGGTGCCGTTCAGCGCCTCGAGGTGCGTCTGCAAGGTAGCTCTATGCATTTCGATCCCGCAGTCGAGGCAGCGGACCCGGTCGAGCCGACCGTGCAAATCGACCACCTCCTCAGCACCAGCACGCGAATGGAGGCGATCGACGTTTTGAGTGACCAGTGGGACGACCCGCCCTCGCTCCGCCAACCAGGCGAGTGCTTGATGGGCAGGCGTGGGGCGCGCTGCGTGAAAGCGTGGCCAGCCGGTGAAGCTGCGAGCCCAGTAGCGCCGGCGCGACGCCTCCGAGCGGCGGAACTGGGCGAACTGGATCGGCTGAGGGTGGGCCCACTCCCCCCGTCGGTCGCGGTAGGCGGGAATACCCGCTTGGGTGCTACACCCCGCCCCCGTGAGAACCATGGGGGGTGAGTGGGCGTTTTCCAGTAGATCACGCAAGACGCCCAGGGCGGCGTCGGCGGACAAGGTTGCGTTCATGGGCGGGAGGTTAACTCGACACGAGGGCAAGTCCCACGACCTCGGGCGCGCCCCGGCGGCGGCGGCGACAACCAGCGATCTGCAGATCGCGAACTGTGCGCTGGTTCATGCGTGGGGCGGGGAGGACGCGTAAGGTAACTCCCATGATGCGACGGCGCTGATACGAACCTGGCAGCCGGCATCAGCGACCCCCCTGCCGGGCGGCGAGTGCCCCCTCAGCGTGAAAGCTCCCCACGTCATCTCGTCGACCGGCAACCTACAAAAGAAAAGCGGCAGCCGAACAACGACTGCCGCTTTTCCGTAGACGCCTCGCGCGCGGCAACCCCGTATCCCCCCCGGTCGCTGGCGCGAGTGTGTCTCTCTCTGGACTGCGCTGAGCGCTACCCAACGAGATGACGCGACCAACGGTACGAACTGCGTCCCAGCGATGCAAGCCAATTAAGTAATTCTTGCGCTGCCGACGAGCAACCTCAATTTTGTGCACCGCGCCTACCGCTGCCCACCCCCTGCAATGCTCAAGAAGCGAGTGGCGCTGCCGATACCCATATTGATTAATCACCCTTCTGACACGGGGACACCATGCAGCTGGAGCAGCAGAGCATCGACGGTCAAATCGTCGTCACCCTCAAGGAAACCCGCCTGGACGCGGCGATCGCCGATCAGTTCAAGTCCGAAATGATGGAGCTAGTTCAGTCCGGCCAACGACAGCTGGTGCTCGACCTGGCAGCCGTGGACTTTATAGACAGTAGCGGCTTGGGCGCCGTGGTCTCCATCCTCAAGAGCGTCGGGAAGGACGGTTCCCTCAAGCTATGTCGCTTGCAGGACAGTGTGATGTCCATCTTCAAGCTCACGCGCATGACGCAGGTGTTCTCGATTCACACCTCTCCCGAAGCGGCACTGGCGGCCTAGGCCCGGCCACAGTCGATCGATCATGCGTAGCGTAGCCTTCACCATCCCGAGCGACTTCTCACACGTCGCGTTGGTCACCCGATGCGTCATTACACTCGCCAGCCACATTACCGGCGAGGAAAGCGGCTCCTTTGAGACGGCTGTCGGCGAAGCCCTCAACAACGTCATCGAGCACAGTTACGGTGCCGGGACAGACGAGCCGATCCACGTCGAACTCGCCTTTGACGGAGACACGCTGGAGCTGGCCATCGAGGACGGCGGCGACGGCATGGACCCCACGCTGTTCGAACAGGTGCCTGACGGCTTCCCGGAGCCGCCCGTCGACCCCACCCAACTGCCCGAGGGTGGCTTCGGTCTGACCCTGATCAAAATGGCCTGCGATGAGCTCACTTACGACCGCCAGCCGGGCTGCAATCGGCTGACCATGATCCGCCATCGCCGCATCCCCCAAGCCAGCGCCGCGGAAGCCTGAAGCACCCGGGTGGCGCGCTGGCGCAGCGCCGCATCGAATGGTACTGTCAATTGTAACTGACAGTCGATTTCATGAGGTGTGTCCATGGGCGCAGACGGTGCGTACGGGGGCTCCCCCGCTAAGCCGCATGCGGTAGTCATCGGGTCCGGCTTTGGTGGCCTCGCCGCTGCCGTGCGCCTCGGCGCTCGAGGCATGCGTGTCACGGTGTTGGAACGCCTGGACAGTCCGGGCGGAAGAGCGCGCGTATTCCGCCAGGATGGCTTCTCCTTCGACGCCGGCCCGACCATCATCACCGCCCCCTACCTGCTCGAAGAGCTGTGGTCACTGTGCGGCCGTAAGCTGAGTGACGACGTCACCCTGCGCTCGCTCGACCCGTTCTATCGCATCCGCTTTGACGACGGCACCAGCTTTTCCTACAGCGCAGATCTCGAGCTCCTGCGTCGCGAAGTGGCCAAGTTCGAACCCGCCGACGTCGAGGCACTCAACGGCTTTCTGGCCGAGAGCGAGCGCATCTTCGACGTCGCCTTCACGCAACTCGTCGATCAACCCTTCACCGAATTCGGCACGATGGTTCGCGCCGTGCCGGACATGCTGCGACTCGGTGGCTTTCGCAGTGTTTACGGCAAGGTGGCGCAGTTCTTCCGCAACGAAAAGCTGCGCACGGTGTTCAGCTTCCACCCGCTGCTGATCGGCGGAAACCCGTTCAACACCACCGCGTACTTCTGCCTCATCTCTCACCTGGAGAGAGCGCATGGCGTGCACTACGCCGTGGGCGGAACGAACCAACTCATCAGCGGCCTGGCGGGCCTGATCGAGCGGCACGGGAACACGGTTCGCTGCGGTGCCGAGGTCTCCCGGATCAACGTGGAGCAAGGCCGCGCGACGGGCGTCACGCTGGCATCCGGCGAGAAGATCCACGCGGACATCGTGGTCTCCAACGCGGACGCTGCCTACACCTACGATAACCTGCTGGGACGCGAACCGCGCAGGCGCTGGTCTCGGCGTCGCCTGGCAAGCGCAGCCTACTCGATGGGTTTGTTCGTCTGGTACTTCGGCACCGATCGTACCTACGACGACGTTGATCACCACACCATTGTCCTCGGTCCACGTTACCGCGAGTTGCTCGACGATATCTTCCAGCGCAAGCACCTGGCCGAGGATTTCAGCCTCTACCTCCATCGCCCCACGGCAAGTGATCGCAGCCTGGCCCCCGAGGGGTGCGATGCGTTCTACGTGCTGTCGCCAGTACCGCACCTTGGCAGCGGAACGGATTGGGCGGAGCGTGGCGAAGAGTATCGTCAGGCCATTGCGCAGCGCCTCGAGAGCACGCTGCTCCCCGGCTTGACCTCGCATCTGGTCAGCTCCAAGGTGATGACACCGCAGCACTTCAACGACGATCTACTCTCGCGCAACGGAGCTGCATTCTCGCTGCAGCCACAGCTCTTCCAGAGTGCATGGTTCCGGCCTCACAACGTGTCCGAGGAGGTCAGCGGCCTCTACCTGGTGGGGGCGGGGACCCACCCCGGCGCGGGGGTGCCCGGCGTCATCGCGTCCGCGAAGGTGCTGGAGAAGGTACTTGATGCTGCGCCACCGCCGGCCCTTGCGGCACGCCCCGAGATGTTCGGCCACGGCGCCGCGAGCACCTCAACGGCGTAGGCGCTTGCCCAACAGTATCGTTCAGCGCCCGCGCAGGCTGGTGCGCGGCTTCGCTTGAGCTGCAGGTCCTTTAGCGAAGGTGATCGCTGCGCTACTCCTGCGCTTACCTTGCTGATCACTCAGCAGGCGCGCTGCGGCCATCCGGCCGGACAAGGTCGCCATGGGCACACCGGCACCGGGGTGTGCTGACCCACCCGCGAGGTAAAGCCCCGGCACATCCAGGCGCGCAGTCGGTCGCTCGAAGATAGCGAACGGACCATGATTGGCCCGCCCGTAGAGGGCACCGCCATTGCCCGGAAAGCACTCGGCGAAATCGCTCGGCGTCGTACGCTGCCCATGAGAGAAACTCTCCTGCGGCAACGACAGCCCGCACGCCTCCAGCATACCGATCGTGCGCGCCTGCAATTCCTCGACGCTCGGCGCACCGGCAGCAGGCCACCCGCGATCGCCGTCGGCGGGCGCATTGATCAGGAGCAGCATCGGCTCGTCACCCTGCGGCGCAGGTCCATCTACCTTCGCCGAGCGCCCCTGAGCGCAGAGGTAGACGGTGGGCGCCTGCGTCACCGTTCTGGCCTCGAATATCTCTCTGAATTCTTTAGGGTAATCGTCGCTGAAGAACACGTTGTGGTGCTGTAAGGGGAAGCCCTCGGGCTGCGCTGCCAAACACCAGGTCACTGCCGAGAGAGACCGCTGGGCACGCGCCGTAGGCACCGCCGCCCGCACCACGTCTTTCCCAAGCAGACCGCCTGCCAGAGCGGCGCTGTCGCCATTGAAAACGACGGCGTCGGCGCTCAAGGTCTCGCCGTCCTGCAGACGCACCCCACGCACCTGCCCACCGGAGACCAGAATCTCCTCCACATGAGCGCCGAAGCGAAACTGCGCGCCTCGCCGCTCCCCCAGGAACTGCATCTGCCTTGCCAGCTCACGCATTCCCCCCTTGACCAGCCACACGCCGGATTGCTCGACGTGGGCGATCAGCATCAGCGTGGCTGGGGCCTTCAGGGGAGATGCCCCCACGTAGGTGGAATAGCGAGCGAAAAGCTGGCGCAAGCGAGGGTCGCGAAAATGCTCACCCAAGGTATTCCATAGGGACACCATCGGTTGGGTACGGGCGAGTGATGGCACCCCGGTGATCCCGACACGCGAGACCAACTCGAGGGTCGAGCGGGGTCGCTCCGTGCGAATGAAGGGTCGCTCAAGCGTGGCGTAGACCTGAGCGCTGCGCTCGACAAATCGACGATACGCGGCTGCCTCCCGGGGCCCGGCGAAATCGTCGATGGCTGAGATGGAAGCCTCCGTGTCAGCGAACAGATCCAATCGGCCGCCAGCGGTCCACGCGTGGCGCGCCAGCACCTCGGCCGCTTCCAGGCTCACCGCATCGTCAAAGGACTCCCCCGCGTCCGCGAAAAGACCGTCGAACACCCAGTGCATGGTGAACACGGTGGGCCCCGCATCGATATCGAAAGCTCCCGCGCGCAGGGTGCGCATCTTGCCGCCAGGCGCCTTCGCACGTTCCAGTACGGTCACTTCGAGACCGGCGTTCGCCAGATCGCAGGCAGCCGCGAGCCCCCCGACGCCGGCGCCGACGACGATCGCCCGCCCTCTACCACTCATGTGGCGAGGGGCACGTCAGGCGCAGAGGCTGACTGGCGAACTGGCCGGCGCTGGGCCCGTCCACGACGGTGCGAGACGATCACGCGACGCCAGTGGAACAGGATCAGACCGAGGCCGATCACCAGCGGTATCGACCAGAACAACGGATTGAGCGCCAACTCCGGCATGAGACGAACGGCGCCGAAGGCGAAGAAGGCCGTGTAGACGGAAATGCCGGCGCCGACGAGCGCCTTGATGTGTTCGAGCAGCCAGTCGATGGCACTTGGCCGCGGCTTGTAGAGGAACCAGAGGTTCGTCGCGACCGTCGCGAACCCGATCGTGGAGATACCCAGCATCAGGGGTTGGCGCAGCAACCACCCCTGCCAGGCGCAGTTCACCGCAGCCACCAGCAGCACGCCTTGCAGGGTCAGGTTGATCGGGCCGCGATTGGCGTCGCGCTGCTTGCGGTTGAGGATGCACAGCCATCCGTACCACGCCAGGTTGATCGTAAGGATCGCCAGGTAGAGCATCATCCAACCGAAGATGCCTCGAATCAGCTCCGCGGACTCGTGCACGTGCGGATGGGTGGTCACGGGGTCGAGGATCGTGCAGATACTCATGCAGATGGCGAAGGTGCCCGTGATCAGCATGCTGAGGGTGAAGACCCGGCCGGTCTGTCGGTGGGCGGCGGCGCCCTTGCGGGTGAGGATCGGGCCCCAGAATCCGAGCAACCCGACCGATCCGGTCAGGATGTGGGCCACGACGAAGTAGTGGAACGGCACTACGAAGGGATCAAACCACACCATTGCTAGCGTCCTGTCTGATTAGCACGGAGCGTCAATTTAACTAGACACTTTTACCGTCAGAAGTCTGCTACGCTTGGTCGCCGTACGCAAATCCAGTCGCATTGCGACGCTCATCTGCACTGAATTCGCCGCCTCTTGTACGTTCCACCTCGCCCTCGCCCCCTGCCCGCCCTTGCCGCCCTGGTCCGTACCGCCATGCGCGGAGAGGGTGATCTGCTGAGCCTGCTGCCGGACAAGGCCTACCAGTTCGACGTCGGCTACCTCGGTTACTCCCGTCGCTCGATCCTGCTGGTCAACCGTCCGGAGCTCGTGAAGGGGGTGATGACCGACCCGGCGGACATCTATCCGAAGAACGACCTCATGGTGGGTGCGCTCGAGCCGCTCGTCGGCGACTCGATCTTCGTCTCTAGCGGCGATCGCTGGCGCTGTCAGCGGGCGATGGTGGACCCGGCCTTCTCGCACATCCGCATCACGCGCGCCTTCGCCTCGATGACCGCCGCCGTCGACGCCTACGAAGAGCGCCTGGCTCAGCAGGCGGCATCCGGCGAGCCCATCTCGCTCGATCTGACGATGAGTCATCTCACGGCCGACATCATCTGTCGCACGGTGTTCTCCACGTCGCTGGAGTCGAATATCGCGCGGGAGGTGTTCGACGCCTTCACCGTCTTCGAGCGCAGTGTGGCCCACGTCGAGCTCAAGGCGCTGATCTTCGATCCGCCGTTTCGCACCTACGAGCAGTCACCCACCGTGTTGGAGGCATGCGAGAAGATTCGGCGTCACCTGGGGCACCTGGTCGACAGTCATCTCAACGCGCCGGAGGAGAAGTACAACGACATCGCCTCCGCCTGCGTGGCCGCGCGCGGGCCCGACGGCGGCCCGGGCCTCTCGCGCAAGGAGCTCATCGATCAGTTGGGGGTGTTCTTCCTCGCGGGCCACGAGACCACGGCGAGCGTGCTCACGTGGGTGTTCTTCATCCTATCGATGCAGCCGCAGGTGGTTGCGCGCATGCGTGAGGAAGTGGCACGGGTGGTCGGCGATGGCGAGCTTGCCTTTGATCAGGTGAGGCAGCTGCCTTTCGTGCGCGCCGTCTTCCGCGAGACGCTTCGCCTCTACCCCCCAATCACCTTCATCCCAAGGGTCGCTGCTGAGCCTACGAAGATTGGTCGGTTCCGCTTGCGCAAGGGCGCGATGATCATGATCGCCCCCTGGACCATGCATCGCCATCAGCGCATGTGGAAGCACCCGGAAGCCTTCGATCCGGATCGCTTCATGCCCGAACGCGAACACGAGATTCCGAGCGGGGCGTACCTACCGTTCGGCACCGGCCCCCGGGTGTGCGTCGGCGCGGGCTTCGCCGCCACGGAGAGCACCCTGATCCTCGCGCGCCTCGTGCGCCGCTTCGACTTCCACACCATCGATGCGCACCGAGTAAGACCCGCCGCCCGCCTGACCACGCGCCCCACAGAGCAGGTCTACTGCACGATCAGCGATCGTCTCGCCTAGGTGAAGAACACCTACTCGCCCCAGGCAATATCGAAGGTCGCCGCCTCGCCGAAGGTCCAGCCCTTCAGGATCGTACGCCACAAGATGTCCACGCTGGCGAAAGGCTGCAGGAGTAGCGGCAGCGGATCATTCGCCTGCCAGGTCACGTCGCGAAGGCCGAACAGAAGCTTTAGCCGACCAGGCGAACGCTCGCCGCGCAGGAATGACGATTGCACTTCGGTCAGGGCGGGGTAGAACTGTTGCAAACGGGTTTCCGGTCGCAGACGACCGGAGCCTGCCGCCGCATCACCCAGCATGACATCTGCCAGGCCCAACGGATCGAGGAAGTGGATACCGCTGGTCGCACGCGGATTGCACTCCATAGGCAGCGGTCGTCCAGCCTCATCCAGCCGGAAATCGAAAGAGAGAAAGCCCTCATGCCCGGCGGCCTTAGCGAAGGTCCGTACCCAATCCTCAAGGCCCGGGGGCGACTCCACCAGTCGCTCGAAGCTGACGGCGACCGTGCCGGACATGATCAAGCCACGGTAGACGACGTTGGCGACTAGTTCCCCGTTGCGCACTACCCCGAAGGTGCTCAGCTCCTCACCCGGCAGATACTCCTGGAAGATCCTGGGCACCGAGTCTGGGCCGTGCACCGGCGGCTCAGTTCCCTGAGGATGATCGACCAGCCCCTTTCCTGCTGAGGAGTAGCGAGGCTTCGAGATGCATCTGGTGGCGGCCAGCAAAGCCTCAGCTCCAGCGTGGTCGCTCGCATCGCATGTGCGCGGAACGGGCAAGCCAGCGGCCTGCGCAACGCGGATGAACTCGAGCTTGTCGTGTAACGAGAGCAGCGTTGGCTGAGGCGGACAGAAAAGGCGCGTGGAAGCGGGCAGGCGAGCATGCAGTCCCCCGACGTGCATCGTCTCGTCCGAGACAGGCACGACCAGATCGACCCCCTCGCGCTCGATCAGCGAGATCAACGCCTGATGGTAGGCCTGCTCATCGTCGTTTGGCGCGGGAACCCGCACGCAACGCTCGACGCTGCGCGACAGCCGCGTGAGGTGCCAGGCGAACGGCTCCGCCACGATCACCTCGCAGCCCACCGCGGCGAGCGCCCGCGCGATGTCGAGCGCCTTCGGCAGCCGTCCGAGAGTGAGCAGGACCTTCACCGACTTGCCTAGCGACTGTGTATCAGCTGGTCATCCCGCCATCGATGACGATGGTCTGGCCGGTCACGTAGGCGCCCGCTTCCGAGGCTAGGAACACACAGACACCGCCGATTTCATCAGGTGTGCCGGTCCGCTTGAGCATCGTGGCCTTCACGTAGCGCTCGTTCATTCGCGGATCTTCCCACAGCGCTCGCGAGAACTCCGTAGGCACGAGACCGGGGGCGATAGCGTTCGCGGTAATGCCGGCGGACCCGAACTCACGGGCTAGACTACGGGCGAGCTGGATCACGGCAGCTTTGGAAACCGAGTAGGCGCCGAGGCCCAGTTGGCCCACCAGGGCGGTGTTGGACGCATTGAGGATGATGCGCCCCCACCCCGCTTCCTTCATCTTGGGCACGACTAATTTGGCCAACTTCAGATTCGCGGTGACATTGACGTCGAAGATCTTCTGAACGGCCTCATCAGGCACATCGAGCAGAGATCCAAAGTGCGGATTGGCGCCGGCATTGCCCACGGCGATGTCGATTTGCCCCAGTCGCTCCTCGGTTTGCGCAACGAGGCGATCGAGTTCGCCGGGATGCGCTACGTTGCAGGGAATTCCGACGACCGCACTGTCGCCTGCAATCTCTGCGATCTCCGCAGCGGTGGCTTCGCAGCTACTCGCGTCGCGAGAGGAGATCGCCACACGTGCGCCCGCCAATGCGAGCTGGCGGGCGATCGACTTGCCAATGCCTCGGGTGGAGCCGGTTACCAGCGCGGTGCGGCCAGATAGGTCGAAGATACCGGTCATCGCGTCCTCTTCTCATCGATGATGATCGCAACCTGGCCCCAGGCCGCGATCTTGGAGACGCTAATTGTAGCGCGCCCGAGGCTCAGGCCAGATCAGCAACCCGATGGGAAGCCCCGAATCGATCGCGCAGAAGCCATTCACCGTCATCTGTACGCGTCGCGTAGGTCGGCCCAACGGGGACTTTCCCGCCACCTCCGGGGAGATCTAGAACATAGGTGGGCTGACAAAGGCCCGACACGCGGCCGCGCAACGACTCCATCAACTGCTGCCCCCGCGCGATGCCTACACGAAAGTGACCGGTGCCCTGCGCCAGATCGCCGTGGTGGAGGTAGTACGGTTTGATCCGATTCTCCACCATCGCTCGCATGAGCGCCTCCAGGGTGGCCTCATCGTCATTGATACCGCGTAGAAGCACCGTCTGTCCGAGGAGCGGGAGCCCCGCATCAGCCAATCGTCGGCAGGCGTCACGCGCTTGGCCGGTGAACTCATCGGGGTGGTTGGCATGAACGGCGACGAAGACGGCCCGATCGGTGCGTAGGGCATGAAGGAGGGCGGTATTCACACGCCCCGGAGCGACCACGGGGATCCGCGTGTGAACCCTGATCACCCGAACATGCTCGATCTGCGACAGGCGAGCGATCAGACTCTCCAGCCTCCGCGGCGCCAGGAGCAAGGGGTCGCCGCCGGACAGAACGATCTCCCAGAGTGTGGGCGTCTGACGGATGTAGTCTAGGCAGTCGTCGAGACGTTCAGCCTGCAGCAGCGCTTCCGGCTGCTGCCCCCCGACCGTTTCGCGGCGGAAGCAGAACCGGCAGTACACGGCGCAGACTTGCAGCGGCATCAACAGGGCGCGGTCCGGGTATCGGTGGACCACGCCTGCAACGGGACTATGGTGCCGATCGCCGATCGGATCCTGCAACTCGGCCGGGGTGATACGTAGCTCAGCCGCCTGAGGAACGAACTGGCGCGAGATCGGGGACGACGTTTGCGCCAACGCCGTCACCTCTTCGGTGAGCCCAATCGAGAAACGAGACGCTACCGCCTCCAACGCGTCACGATCCTCCGCTGTGGCCAGGCCCGCATCGATCAGCCCTTGGACGTCTCGGATCACGTCAGGTCCTGTCCTGTCGCGAGCAGCTGATTCCGTGCGCACGCTCCGCCCCGGCTAGCGCGCGGAGCAAATCAACGCGCGGCGGTAATGACGTCAATAGGGTGCGTGGGTGCCTTGGCGCCCTGCGGATTAAGCCCGCGCATCCCCTCGATGAGTTCGGCCAAGGCAGCTTGACGGCTCTCCGGCGCCGGGTGCGTGCTCAGGAATTCAGGCGGGCGTTCCCCGCCCCCGATGCTCCCCATCTTCTGCCACAGGGTCAGTACGGCGTCGGGATCGTAGCCCGCCCGGACGGCGAGTTCCGCGCCGATCTGGTCAGCCTCGGACTCGGCGGTTCGACTGTTGGGCAAACTCAACCCCACCTGAGCGGCCATAGCGGCGGTGCTCAGCTGCTGCTGGTTCGCGCCGACCACAACGCCTCCGACTTGGAGGACCAGGTCTGTTGCCATCGCCCGAGACATCTGCTCCGCGGTGTGGTTCGCGATCGCGTGTGCCGCCTCATGACCCATGATGTGGGCGAGCTCGTCGTCCGTGAGCTTCAACTGCTCCAACAACCCGGTGTAGACGGCCATACGGCCACCCGCCATGCACCATGCGTTCACCGTCTTCGGATCGTCGATCACCGCTACGCTCCAATCCCACTGCGCAGTGGCTGGAAACTGCTCTGTCGCCACGTGGACCACGCGCCCGGTAACCTCGCGCACACGCGCCGCCACGTCGCGATCCCGCGACAGCTGATCCTTCTGGGCGAATCCGCCGACCGTCGAAAGGTAGGCTTGCTGGGAGGCCGCGATCGCGGTCTGCGGCGACACCAGCATCAGCTGTGTACGACCGGTGGGGCTCGTCGTACATGCCACGACAACGAGCGCCAGCACGGGCACAATCCAAAGCGCCTTGATTTGACTCGGGAACCGTAGCTGCATCTCAGGAACCTCCGTGTAATCCGCCGCCTATGATAACGCCAGCTCGCACCGGACAGACGAGCATGGGCTTACAGGTCACAACACGGCACATTCGCCCCTGCCCATCGAGGTAGAGAACCTCAGGCGTGCGGGCATCGAAAGAACCCGGCCGACCCGCAACGCCTAAGCGCCTGCCTCCTCCGCAGATCCGCTGTCCCCCACTGGACCGATGCGTAACAGGCGCTGATCATCCCCGGCCACGGCCTGGCCGCTGGCGAAGGCGAACGGGCTGGTGCCCTGCGAAGGCGCCAGGAGAAACGTGCCGTACTGAAAGTAAATCGGCGACAAGGCGTCCTTGCGCTGGCTGTAGATCTGTGACCAAGACTGTCCGTCCGCGCTCGCCCATATCGTCGCCTCGCGCGAGTGGTTGACCTCGCTAGGCTCCACCACCGTGGAGAGCAACACGCTATCGCCAGCGCTCGCACTGTAGAACACGGTGCCCGGCACAGCCGCTAGCGGCTCCAAGCGCCCGGACGCCGGATCCAGCCACTGGATGTAGTTCTGACTGTCTTCGGAGTCCATCGGCACCACGAGACCATCGTGGCGTGGAATCACAGTGACGGCTCGACATTGCTGGCTGCCGGACGCGACGAGTTCCAGCTGCGCCAGCTCAGGGTCTGCGAAGTAGATTCTGCTCTCGCTATCACTGTCGCCGGTGAGCACCCAGCACCCTTGGCGAAACGGATCGTAGTGCACCCCGTGCACGTGTCGGATGGTCGCTGACGGAAAGGTGTGCACGACCTCCCAGGACCGGCCACCGTCCGAAGATCCGTAGATGTGCACCTCGCGCCGATCCGGGTTGCCCCAGTACTCGCCGAAAAAGAGGTGCCCGCCGGGCGTCGCGCACAAGCTCAGCGGTCGACTGCCATTGCGGAACCCGCAACGGAGCACGAAATCGCGTGCCCCCGGTTCCAGGTGCACGATGCCGTTCTTGACGACCGCCACGGCTTCCCCGGAATCCAGCACGCGCAAGGAATGGAAACCCGCCCGCAGCAGGCGCGTGCTCAGGCGAAACGACGCCGCCGCCGCATAGGGCAAACCGGGGTTGAAACGCGCCACCATCTCGAAGCTGTCGCCATCGTCGTCGGATCGGTAAAGGGAGTACCCGCGCGACGCCCACAACCGATTCCTGGCATCGAGCAGCAGGGGTCGATAACGCCCGAGTCGGGCTACGTGTGCTGTGACCATAGCCTCAACCGACAATAGACAGTGGAAAGCAGGTTGGCCGCCAGTGCCTGCAGCGAGATGGACGCACGCGCGATTGGGTCCAGATCGCCCGCCAGCGATGATGTCTCATACCCGACATCACGCATGAGACGGCGAGAGATTCGCTCCACGAGGACGATCTGCGAGGGCGCGAGGCCAGTGCGCCATTTTCCCGTATTGGCGGCGAGAATAGGCCCGAGCGTCTCCTTCTTCCACGCTAGCTCGTCTTTGGCCACGAGCGCACCGCCCCCCTCGCTGGGGTGGAGCATGGCGGGCTCGAGACTCAACGACAGGAATCGGCACAGCTTCGACATCTCTTCGTCGGGCGAGTCAATCAGCCGCTCGTAGGCAAGCTCGTAGAAGTTCTCGCCGAACAGGGCCTCGCCCGTGCGGCGAACAAGCTCCCACTGCACACGACCAGCGAACGCGTAAGCAAACGCCGTGCGGCCCTTCGCCCAGTCGGCCCGGCTCTTCGAGAGGAACACATCGCGTGGGTCGCGGTAGATGTGCACGACCTTGGCGCTTGGGAACGCGGCCTTCAGGGAGGGTAGATACTCGATCAAGCGCGGGTCCTTATCCCCCAGATACACGGCGCCTTGTGTCGGTGGGCCGAAGCGGTAAGCAGCACGCCTGAAAAAGCCAGCGCCCCTACCACCTTCCGGGCTCGCCAGCATCTCTTGCACTTGCTCTGCGGAAAAGCCCAAGCGCTTGAACGCTACGTCGTCGGCGAGCGTCTTCGCGAACGCGGGTAGATCACCGGCGCCCACGCCTTTGTCGAACGCCCGCGAGAAGGCGTAGCGTCGCAGAAAGCTGCTCTCCGGGAGGAAGCTGATGGCGCTGTGCCCCGCCAGCATGTTCTGCAGCAAAGACGTACCGGAGCGCCCGATGCCGACGACGAACAGGAACTCAGGCTGCACTCAGCGCGCCCCGTCGACCACAGGCGAAATCACCGATGGCGTTGCCGGCGGCGGTCTCCCCAAGCTGTTCCTTCGATTTCGTTGCGCAAAGAAGGTCGTGATGGCTAGCAATAGCAACAGATAGGTGGCGCTACCGAACATGAATCCGCTGAAACCCGTGATGGCTGAAGTGGCGAATTTGAAGCAAAACCACGTGAAGAGAAACATCGTCAGCACGTTGCGTGGCCAGTGCAGGAGGACAAGGGTGAGCAATAGTATCTCCAATCCGACGACCACCGCGGCCATCACGATGCCGGGGTAACCGAACACTCCATACGCATCGCCGATGAAGAACGTCACGGCCACACCCACACCTGCACTCTCGAGGTCACGATACCCCGTGACCAGCCGCATGGCCTGCCGCGCGGGGGCCTCCTCGCCGCGGTAGGACCAACGCTCTGCCTTGCTGCCGGCAAGGTAGGTCGGCTGAAGAGTGCCCAGGGAGGCTCGCTTCTTCTCGTATATCTCGAAGAAGAACGGCAGGGCCGCCCACTGCCCGTACAACACGCGCGAAGCGAGGGTCTGCGTCAAGGTTCGATCCTTGGCCCAGCTGCCCAAGCCCGCCTCAGCGACGATGAACAGCGGCAAGACCGCCAGTATGAAGACGGCGCCGAACTTGGCTAGCGTCGCCACGCGGATCGGGCGCATGCACGAGAAGAAGATGAGCGTAATCACCACCACTTTCGCGATCGGCGACTTCGCCAACGTGAAGCTCCCGACGAGCAACAGATTCAGCACCGTGATCAGGAGCTTGAGTCGCTTGTTTCGCTTCAGAAAGAAAGCCGCGAGCACCAAGCTGAGAGAACACAGAAAGAGCAGATTTGCGTTCAGCAACACCTGACTGATGTTCTCTCGAGCCTCCGTGCGCAAAAACAAGTAGCGAACGGGGTCCGCCAGAAGTTGCAGCAACGGAACGGTGTAGCCGTTGGAGCGCCACGCCAGCCCGGTCAACAGCAGGGAGACCGCGATCGTGCCGCCCCAGACCAGATGGTAGGTCTGCTGCGAGAAATGCTGAACGGGTTTGGCCAGAAACGCGCGCTGATTTCGGTGCGCACCTAACCCCACGGATACGCCGATGACGATGACGACGGCGATGCACGTCCACATATAAGCGCGCATCACGTACTTGTCGTCAACGCGAGCGGTCAGGTAGAAGAACAGGCCGTCGCGATCGAGCAGATAGGCCACCGGTACGCCGGCGACAGCGAGCACGAACACGCAAGCCCAGACGAAGCTGAGAGGTCTCATCGGATGGCGTTCGCGGCTCGCGGGAAGCGGCCAACGCTAGGACCCGGCAGCCTGCCTGGCGAGACGACCACGGGGCGTTGCGAGGAGCCAGCCGCCTCGACGGACGATCCGGGGCGACGGGAAGGCACCGCCGTAGCCGCGCTTGATGTCGAGCCGGCGCCCGGCGCCAGCGATGAGGGAGTCTCCATCGCGCAATGCTCTCATAGCAGCGCCGACAGGAAAACGCACCGCAAACGCTGAGAACTATCGCCTACCTGCTGGGCAATCCACTTCACCGATACATGAGGGATTTGAGCAAGATGCGGCCCTCAACCAAACCGTGTCGACCATATTGGTGAATGCGGTAGCCTTGTGGCAGCATAGCGGCCCGTTTGCCGTGGACCCACAGCGTCAACATTTTGTATGGAATCACAAGCGCCGACCCCGACCGCGGCAAGTGAGGATCTTGGACTCATAGATCTGGTCGCTCTCCTCAAGCGCTTGTGGCTGCCCTGCATGATCGGCGGCGCTGTCCTAGGCGCATGTACCCTCGGGCTCTCCTACTTCCTGCAGCCTACGTACGATATCCGCGTAGTGCTCGAGTACGCTGGCGACCCGATCAAGGCCGACCGCGTGCCGTCGGGCGGGGGTGCCCTCGGTGGACTCACCGCGCTCGCCGGCATTTCGCTCGGCTCCTCAGGAGACCCCAAGGAAATCGCCCTGGCCAGGCTACGTTCGTGGGAGTTCGCTAAGGAATTCATCGCGGAGAACGAGCTGTCACCAATCCTGAACGCCGAGCAGTGGGATGAGGGTCGGCAAGACTGGAAGGACCCGTCCAACCCACCGAATGAGTGGCTCACAGCGAAGCGTTTTCGACGCGATGTGCTGTACGTGTCCGATGACATCCGCACGGGCCTGGTCACCGTCAACATCACTTGGACCGACCCCGAGATCGCCTCGCAGTGGGCGACGAAGATCGTCTCCATGATCAATGCCCGCTTGCGCGAAACCTCCGTACTGGAGACCGAGCGAGCCATCGCACACCTGACGCAGCAGCTCAACCTGGCGCAAAACGTCGAACTACAAAGGACTATTGCCGGACTGCTCGAGGGGCAAATCGAGACGATGATGTTCGCCGACATCCGGGATGAGTTCGCCTTTCGGACCATCGATCCGCCACAGGTCCCGCCACGAAGTGAGTACGATTTCCCGAGCCATGGCCTGTTCGCCGTGCTTGGAGCGTTCTTCGGTGCGGCGCTGGCCGCAGCATGGGTGGTCTTCTTCAGGGGCGGAGCGAAGCGGCTTGCGAGCTGACCATCTCGCACCGCGCCTCAACGCACCGCGATGAAGACCGTGAAGAGCCCCACCTTGAGCGCCCCCGAACTGTGCGATTCCTGATCTTCACGAGAACCAGCTGGGCGGAGCCCCCGCGCCTACGCAAGCAAGTGGCACAAATGCTGCTGGCGCATGGACACGAGGTGCATTTCTTTCAGAAACGGCGCTTCGGGCGACGGGCGCAAAGCGAGCAGCCATCCGAGTCGCTCACCCTTCACTCGGGTGGTCACCTACTGCATCACCAGCTCAAGATCGTTCCGTTACTCAATCGCATCGACGCCGCTTTCCTCACGTCCATGATCAAGCGTCAGGTCAGCGTCAATGACGATGATGTCATCCTGAGCTTCTGCTACGACTTCTTCTTTCTGCGCGAGAAGTTCCCTAACAACGCGATTGTCCACGTCGTAAACGACGACTACATCTCCGCCGCCATCGCGCCACACAAACGATCGGCACGACGGCTGCTACACCAGTCGGCCACCGGCGCTGATTACAATCTTGTCGTGTCGTACCTGATCGAACGTCAGATCCGCGAAGCGACGGACAAGGTATCGCTGTTCTTCCCCTGGGCCCGACATCGCTACGAGACGCCCACGCCGGGGCTGCCGAGACCGGATGTGCTGTATTGGGGCTACATCAACGAGCGCATCGATGAAAGCGTCGTCCAGGGCATCATGGACGCCGGCACTACGATCCACTTCGTGGGTTCGATCACCGAGTCGGAGATGACCAAGCGCGTGCTATCTCACGCCAACGCTAGGGTCTATGAACCGACGCCCTTGGAGGCACTGGAGGAGGTCAGATCGCGCTGTTGCTGCGCCCTCATCCCCTACGATCTGACCAATCCCTACAACCCGGCGGTCACTATCAGCAACCGGGGCTTCGAATTGCTCAGCTTCGGCTTTCCACTCGTGTTCAGCAACTTGCCCAACGTCCTCGAAGCGCCGCCAGGGCTCATCTACCGCTATGCGGACACTGCCGACTGCTTGAGCAAGATCGACTCGATTCGACAGAGCTTCGATCGCGCCCAGCCGGCGATCGCCGAATTCCTGGTGGATCACACCGTTGATCGGCGCTACGAGCAGCTGATGCAAACGGTCAACGCCGCGCGAGAGGCGCGAGGTGCAAGCTCGGTCAGCCCCTGACGCAGGCCGCCCCCTGAGGCGAGTCACTCGCATTGGAGGGGCAAGACACGTGCAGCCACCTCACCCTCGGAAAAAGTCGCGGACAGCGGCGACGACCTGAAGGGCGTCCTCTTCACCCATGTGCTCCCCGATGGGCAAGCTCAAGAGCGTCGGGGCCTGTTCACTCGCGACGAATGCCTCTTCGTGCTGCGGATGGTCGGCGTAGGCGCGTAGCCTCGGCAGCGCGATGGGATAGTGGATACCGCTCTGGATACTCGCATCAGCAAGGTGCTTCTTGAGCGCGTCGCGACGTGACGTTCTTATCACGTACAAGTGGTAGGCGTGCCGTACATCAGGCCGCACCTGTGGGGTAACCACATCCCCTACCCCCTCGAGCTCGCGGCTGTAGACACGAGCAACAGCGTTTCGTGCGTCGATCCAGTCATCCAGCTTGGTGAGCTTTACCGACAGCACCGCCGCCTGCAGCCCATCCATGCGGCTGTTGCGGCCCTCGAACTCGTGGTTGTACTTCTCCACACGGCCATGGTTCGCGATCATGCGGCAGTGCTTAGCCAGTGCCGCATCGTTGGTCACCATCGCACCCGCATCGCCATACGCGCCCAGGTTCTTGCCGGGATAGAAGCTGAAGGTGCCGATCGAACCGAAGTTCCCCACGGTACGACCACCGATAGAAGCGCCGTGCGCTTGCGCACAGTCCTCGATGATCTTCAGTCCGTGCCTATCCGCGATGGCGATCAATTCCTCCATGGGTGCCGGTTGCCCGTAAAGGTGCACCGCCACGATTGCCGAGGTCTTGTCGGTGATCCGTCGCTCGACGTCGGCAGGGTCGAGCAGATACGTACGCTCGCCGATATCGGCGAACACCACCTTGAGTCCGGCGCGCGTCACCGCTTCGCTGGAGGCAACAAAGGAGTTCGCCGGCACGATCACCTCGCTCCCCGGCGCCAGCCCCAGGCCTTCGAAGGCGATCTCTAACGCATCGGTGCCGTTAGCCACGCCGACGCAGTGCTCGACGGCCTGGTATTCGGCAAATGCCTGTTCGAAGCGCTTCAGCCCCTCGCCGCCAATGAACGCACCGGTCTCGATGACCGATTGAATGGCCGTATCGATCTCCGGCCGTAATGACTGGTACTGACCAGGCAGATCAAGAAATCGGATCACGCCAACCCCCGGATAAATCTAGCTGGGTTGCCGGCATAAATGCCCGGCTTGGAAATATCTTTCGTTACCACCGACCCGGCGCCGATGACGACGTCGTCGCACACGGTCACGGGCATCAAGGTGGCATTGCTACCAATGAACACGCGCTGACCGATCACCGTCTCGCCCCACTTCGACTTATCGCCGCCGGCGGGTCGACCGGAACTAAACGAGTCGTTAATGAACATGACACCGTGCGCCACGACCGAGTCGTCACCGATGCTCACCAGTTCGCATAGAAACGAGTGAGATTGGATACGACACCGCTTGCCAACGATCACGCCAGCCTGAATCTCCACGAAGGGGCCGATGAAGCTATCGTCCCCAATCTCGCACTCGTAAAGATTGACCGGCTCGACCACCTTGACGCGCTCGCCGAAGGTGACGTCTCGAAGGCCGCTCTGCAATAGCGTCGGCCTGTTCATGTGCGCCTAATCACGTTCACCGAGCCGACACCGCTGCGGCGAGAAGCGCAGGGGCACTTCCTTGCCGGTTTCGATCGACTCGTAGATCGCAGTGATCAACTCGAGACTCTTCCGACCTTCGAGACCGTCGACAAGCTGCTGAGTCTCGTTCTCGATGCTCTCCACCACGTGCTGGTAGTACTCGTTGTGGCCAAAACCGTAAACGTTTGGCGGGTTGGTCGAGAACTCTTTCAGCACCGTGTCGTCCTCAGCCAGAGGATTCTCAAAGTGCCAGTGGCGAATCTCGTTCACGGCGAAGCCGCCGATCTCCACAGCGCCGCGCTCGCCCAGTAGCGATAGGGAGCCCTCCAGGTCGCGGGGTCTCACGGCGGTGGTCGCCTCGATGACGCCGAGGGCGCCGCTCGCAAAACGCAGCGCCACGACGGCCGTGTCTTCTGCTTCGATATCGACCAGGGCAGTCGAACTGAGTGCGTAGACACTGCGAACGCTGCCCATCATCCACTCGAGTAGATCGACATGGTGGCTGGCCTGGTTGGCGAGGACACCACCGTCCAGGGCCCACGTACCGCGCCAGGCATCCTGGTCGTAGTACGCCTGCGTGCGACACCAACGAACGCGCACTGTCCCCATCACCATACGGCCAAAGCGCCCTGCATCGAGCGCCTCGCGGAGCTTGACGACGGGTCGATTGAAGCGGTTCTGCTTCACAACGAACAGCCTCACGTCATTGCGGTCGCAGGCTTCGATCATTCGATCGGCGTCTTCGAGGGTGAGCGCCATCGGCTTCTCGACGATGAGATGCTTGCCAAAGCGCGCCAGCTCGATGACGTGCTCCGCGTGGTGACCGCTTTCCGTCAGCACGACCAGACCGTCAACGTAGTCCTGCTGCGCCATCTCGCACATGTCACTGAAGCAAGGGACGTCGAATTCATCCGCGTACTTTTGGGCTCGGGAAAGGTCTTGGTCGCACACGGCCGCCAGCTGCGCGCCGCGAATCTGGCCCTTGCCGAGCAGGTCAGCATGGCGCCGGGCTATGCGACCGCAACCGACCAACGCAAATCTAATCAATGGTGTCTCCCATTTTGCTCGCAGACATCTCGCAAGCACTTGATCCGAGGCCGCAATTAGACAGTTCGGTCATCGGGCGGGTCAAGCGATGCGCCTCGGTTACGAGAGGTACGATCACCTCTCCAACGTCGCTATCTCGGTGCTACCGGGCGGGGGGTACGCGGTCAGCAAATCACGCCTCGACGCGACCTCCACCAATTGCTCAGGCGCTCCCAAGCGCCGCAACTCACCAGCCACCAGCCGAAGTGCGGTAGCCCTAGAGACGATGGACACCACGGTGTAGAGCACCACCTTGATGTCCAGCCATAACGATCCATGATCGATGTGGAAGAGTGACAAGCGACTCTTCCAGGGACGGATCTTCTGGTTGTAGGCAAGATCCGGGTCGGACTCTCGACTGAGGATGTGCCCCTCGTCGGCAAAGACCACAGAAGCGAAGTCGGTGATGCCGGGGCGCACCGAGAGGAGCCGCTTTTCCTCCTCCGTGTAGAGTTCCACACCCCATTTCATGACGTTCGGTCGCGGACCCACCAGGCTCATGTCACCTATGAGTACATTGATTAGCTGCGTGACCTCGTCGAGCTTCAGCTTGCGGATGAGTCGACCAACCTGGGTGATGCGAAGATCGGCATCGGAGGTCGAGGTCACCCCGGTCTTCGCCGCGTTCTTGACCATCGAGCGCATCTTCACCATGCGGAAGTTCACCTCTCCCTTGCCCACGCGATCGGCGATGTACAGGGGAGAATGGCGATCCTGTAGCCACACGGCGAAAGCGGCGAGGAGTAGAACGGGCGAGGTCACGAGCAAGCCAGCACCGGAGACAACGATGTCGAGAACTCGTTTCACGGGTGATTCTGCGCGACGACTTGCTTGATACGCGAGACGATGCTCTCGGCGTCCAACTGGTAGTGGCGCCGCAGATAGGTCTGCGAGCCAACCACGCTCGAGTACACATCGTCGAGTCCTACGCGTAGCAAACGCACGCCGCATCCGTGGTCTGCCAGTACCTCGGCGACCGCTCCGCCAAGTCCACCGACGACCGAATGTTCCTCGACCGTGACGATCAAGTTCGAGCGGGCCGCTGCTCCCAGGATCGTCTCGACGTCGATCGGTTTGATCGTAGAGAGTTCAACTACACCACAGGAGATACCCTGCCCGCCCAATCGCTCAGCTGCCTCCAGGCATTCGGCGAGGATGCCTCCGGTGCCCACCAGGGTGACACCATCGGCTGCGACTAGCGTGCGGCCCTTGCCCAGGGCAAATCCGCCATCGGCGGGTTGCTCGAGGCCGGCGGACGACTTGTCGATGCGCATGTAGCTGGGCCCCGGATGCGCCACGAGCGCGTCTACGGCGGTGGCGGCCTGCCACGGATCGGACGGCACCACCACCTGCATAGCGGGCAGCGCCCGCATAATGCTGAGGTCTTCCGTGGCATGGTGGGACATGCCCAGCTGGCCGTAGGAAAATCCGCCCCCAACGGCAAGCACGTTGACGTTGAGGTCGTGATAGCACACGTCGTTGCGCAGCTGTTCCAGGCACCGCAGCGTCGGGAAGTTGCCGATCGAGTAGGTGAATACGACGAAGCCTTCCAGCGCCAACCCAGCGGCCATGCCCGTCATGTTCTGCTCGGCCACACCGGCATTGATGAACTGCGACGCACACTTGCTGCGGTATTCGTCGAGCACGCCAAACCCCAGATCTCCGGTGATCAGCATGATCCTCGGATCCTCGAGCGCCAGTTCGGTCAGGCGCTTGACGACATGATCACGCATCGCCGAGTTCACCCATGGCTGCGTCGTACTCCTCACCCTGCGGTGTGCGGTAGTGCCAGAGCACCGCATCTTCCATGAAGGAGACGCCCTTGCCCTTCGTCGTGCGACAAACGACGCAGAGCGGCTTGTCATCATCGGGCTCACGCGCCAAGGCGTTGGCGATCGCCTCGTGATCGTGGCCGTTCACATCGCGCACGGTCCAACCGAAGGCCTCCCACTTGTCCACGAACGGCTCGAGGGCGAGCGTCTCTTCCACCGTCGCCAGGCTCTGCATGTTGTTGTAGTCGATGATCGCAGTGAGATTGCGAAGGCGATGGTGGGCGGCGAACATCGCCGCTTCCCAGTTAGAGCCTTCATCGCACTCACCGTCGCTCAACAGGCACACCACGCGGTGCTCAGCGTTCTTGAGCATCGCTGCCTTGGCCATACCCACGGCGACGCCAAGACCATGGCCCAAGGAACCCGTTGAGAGTTCAACGCCCGGCACGCCCTTGTGCGAGACGTGACCGCTCAGGATCGAGCCGTTCTGGTAGTGCTGGTCCAGGGTTTCCACATCCATGAACCCCGTATGCGCGAGGGCGGCGTAGACCGCTGCTCCGGCGTGCCCCTTGCTCAGGATGAAGCGATCACGTTGCGGCCAATCCGGTCGTTCGGGGTCCACGCGCAACACCCGCCCGTACAGGACCGCCATGATGTCGCTCATCGACAGCGCCGATCCAACGTGGGAGCTCTTGCCTAGATGCGTCATCCTCACCACGCTACGGCGAATCCTGTGGGCGAGATCTCGCGAGTGCTCACTAGATGTCATCGGCAGATGTTCCCAGGTTCCTGTGGTGGATCAGTCGAGTACGGCGTAGCCGATATAAGGGTCGAACGAGCAGCGCTGCAGCCGGAAGCGATGGTCCTTGAGAAACTCGAGCATCGCTTGGGTCTCGCCGGGCCACAGAGGGTTGTCCAGCTCATCGAAGGCGACTACCGCTCCCCGTGGCATCCGAGGCAAAAACGTCTCGAGAGCCACCCGCGTCGGTTCGTACAGATCGAAATCCATGAACAGCAGGCTCACGACCACGTGCGGATTCTGCTCGACGAACTCGGGGATCGTCTGAGTCGCATCACCCTTGATCAGGGTCAGCTTGGGGACGTGACCCAAGAAGCGCGTTGAGTCGTGCACGGAGGCAAGCTCTTCGAGCTCTTCCTTCGCATCGGCGGCCAAGTCCCCCTCGCGCACGTGCTGGGAGCGCTCGGATCGATCTTTCTCGGACAAGCTGGGGAAGCCCGCGAAAGTGTCGAAACCGTACACCCGTCGGGTGAGGTTGACGGGTTCCAGGATCGACGAGAACTTGCACCAGGACATCACCCCATACCCCTGGTTGACGCCGCACTCGACAATGGAGCCCTTCACCTCGAGCACCAGCTTGAAGATCTCGTACAGCGCGAGGAAACGCGTGAGATTCTGCCGACGAACGTATTTTGGGAAGTTCTCGAGTTTGGCCTCCCAACTGGTCGGATTGGAGTCGAAGCACGCTTTGTTGCGCGCCCCCTCTTCCGCCTCAGTCTGCGTTCGCAGGCCGCCCGAGACCTTCGTTTCCTTACTCAACGTGGGGTCCCCCTAGTGCTTGCTTCGTGTGGCTCAACCGTAGAACCGCTCAATCTGGTCGCACACGTAGTGCACGTCTTCGTCGGCCAACGCCGTGTTCATCGGCAACATGAGGAAGCGCTTCGCCATCTCGTCGAGGGTGGGCAGCTTCACGTCTTTTCCAACGGCACTAAGGTCGTTGAGCATCTGCCCACCCCACTGCAGGATCGTGCCGACGCCCTGCTCCGCCAGGAAGGCCTTGAGGCCGTCGCGATCGTCCGCTTCGACCTCGTAGTTCTGGTAGATATCGAAGTGGCGCGAATCAGCATCCGGCGCTGGCGGTAGACGCAGCGCATCGATGGAGGCGAGGCGCGCCTGGTAGATGCTCGCCAACGCGCGACGCCGCTCGATCTCGTTGTCGTAGTTGGCAAGTTTGGTGTTGAGGATGGCGGCGTGCAGATTGTCCAAGCGAGCGTTATAGCCAAAGCGGGCCACATCTCCATCGTTGCCGCGACCGTGATCGCGCAGCGAGCGCGCCGCCTCAGCAACGGCGTCGTCGTCGGTGCACATGGCGCCGCCATCACCGAAGCAGCCGAGCGTCTTGGACGGATAGAAGCTGAACGCACCCGCCTTCCCGAAGGTTCCCGCGAAGCGCCCTGCGTAGCTCGATCCAAGCGCCTGGCAGGAGTCTTCCACCATGATGAGGTCGTGCTCTGCAACGACCTCATTGATGCGATCCATGTTCGTGGTCCGACCGTTCAGCTGCACGGGCATGATGCCGCGCGTACGCGGGGTTATCGCCGCTGCCACCGCGTCGCCGCTGATCAGATGATCCGGCCCGCAGTCGACGGGCACGGGGGTGGCGCCGCAATGGTGTATCGCTGCCGCGGAAGCGACGAATGTGTGACCGGACACGAGTACTTCGTCCCCGGGCTGGATCCCCGCTGCGCGCAATCCGATCAGCAAGGCCATGGTGCCGTCAGCCACGCCGATCACGTGCTTCACACCCAGGTAATTCGCGAGCGCAGACTCGAACTCCGCCAGTTCCGGACCCATGATGTAGAAGCCGCTTCGCAGGACCTCACGAAGGGTCGCCAGGTACTGGGTTTCATCGCGGGCAAACAACGCCGGATAGTCAAAAAAGGGGATCTTCCTCATGCAACTCGCCTCAAATATCGATTGTCAGTGGCACAAGCGGTAACAGGGCAATCTGGCCAGCCTACCCTCGCGACGGAGTTCACCCGCCACGGCAAAGCCGGCCCGCCCCATGCCCGCGCGGGAGGCGCTGTTGGACGCCTCGACGATCATGTAAATCGGTCTGCTCTCACCAGCCCAAGCTGCAATGCGATCCAGCACGTAGGGATACAGACGCTTGCCGCGAGCCTCAGGTACGGTAAAGCATCCGCCGATCTCCACACCTGACTGGGTGCTGTCCAGCCAAGGCATGTGCAAGTCCGTCGGGGTGACCACGCTGTAATGCAGGATCGAGCGTCCGCCGCCGACGTACGCCCAAACCCTCACCGCGCCGACCTGACTGAGGTGCGTGGCGGCGTAAAGCGTTGCCAGGGCGAGCATCTTCACGTACTCCACCCCGGCCGCGCGCAGCCCCGTCACCAGCCAGCGCAGATTGAAGGGCGAGAACTCGACCACCTCGCCCTCGAGCAGAGGCGTCGTGGCCTCGCGATCTGGCTTAGGGTCCAGCCTGTACAGCAAATACTGCATCTTAAGCCGTGCGCCGCCGTCCGGCGCGCCGTTGCAGGCTGTTGGCGAACACACCCTCCATGATCTCGCCGCCTCGATCGAGAGAGATGCGCCGGCGGTAGAACTCCAGCCCCGCCTGCCCCATGTGGTGGAGCTCGGCCCGATCCAAAGCCGCGAGTTCGAGCATCGCACCGGCCATGGCATCGGGATCGTCGGGCGTACACACAACGCCTGCGCCACTCTCCGACACCAATCTGGCGGTATCGCTGGTGGCAGCCATCAGCATGGGAATACCCATCGCCAACGCCACCTGGGTCTTGCTGGGCACGGTCCATCGGAGCAGCGGAATGTCGCTGAGGTGCACGAGCATGGCGTCCGAGAGCGCCGAGATGGCCGGCATATCGGTGTAAGGACGGCGCCCATGGAAGCTGACGTTCGTCGCACCGAGTTCTGCGACGAGCGCTTTGAGTCGCGCCTCTTCCGTACCCGTGCCGATGAGCACCAGCTTGAGCTTGGGCGCGCGCTCGGCGATCTGATGGGCCGCCCGTATGGCCACTTCCAGGTTCTGAAAGACGCCGAAGTTGCCGGCGTAGATCAGGTTGAAGTCGCCAGGCGAGAGACCTAACTCCTGTGCCAGCTGGTCATCGCGCTCCATCGGATGGAACAAGGACTCGTCCGCCCAGTTGTACACCACCTCGATCTTGTCCTTCGGCACGCCTCGTTCCGCGAGCACCTCGCGCGGGACATCAGCCAGCACGGTGACCGCATCCGCCTGCCGATAGAGCAGATTGCACCACCAATGGAGCACGCTCGTGGACACACGCTTTACCCAGCCGTCGCCGAACATGCCTGATTCCACGGCCGAGTCGGGCCACATATCGGACACGTGATAGACGTAAGGGATACGCCGCAGGTACTTCAGCACCAAAGCGGGAATGCCCAGGGTAGGCGGCGGGCTCACGGCAAAGCAGATGTCTGCGCGCTTGGCAGCGGCAGCACCGATCGTAGCCGCCGATAGTGCGAAACTCACGTAGTTCGCAACACGCTTCAGCGCCGATTGATCGTGACTGGGGTAGAGCGGCACACGGATGACGGGAACGCCGTCCATTACCTCACGCTGTAAGGGTCGCACACGATACCCGTCGTAGACCTTGCCGCCAGGGTAGTTCGGCACGCCGGTGATGACTTCCACCTCATGGCCGCGCGCGAGCAGCCATTTGGCTAGCGGCAGACCTCGGATCGCCCCAGGCTCAGGATCGAACCACTGGGTCAGGAACAGGACCCGCAGCTTGCGCCCCCCCGTTCCCAGGTCAGACGACTCGGCGTCGTGCGTCGCGACGGCGGCAGGCGACGACGGCATATCAGGTGTCACGGGATGGGTCATCCGTTGAAGCGCGCGGCGCTGGGGGTCGCGTAACGATTGAGCCAGAGATCCAGCATCAGCAGACCGAACACCTCACGGGAGAATTTGGAATCCGCCGTGAACCGCGCCTTCTTCAGGTTGTAGTGGTCGCGGAAGGGGGAATCCATAATGGTCTCGCGGATGCGATCGGCAGACTTATTGACGAAGGTGCCGATCGGCGTCGTGAAGCCCATCTTGTCCTTGCGGTAGATCACCGAGTCGGGGATCTGGCCACCGGCGATCTTGCGCAGTTTTGACTTCAATTCACCATCTTCCAGGAAGGCGCCCAGATCGACGTGCTGCAGATGACGCAGGAGCCGCTGATGCAGCAACGGAGGACGACTCTCGAGGGAGTGACGCCCGCCCATCTTGTCGTCGATGTTGAGGAGCCCACGCAGGAAGTTGCGCTGATCGAAGCGCATCATGGCGGCGAGTTCATCTTTCTCCCGCTCCAGGGTGGCGTCGAACTCCGTTTCGAAGGAATGCTTGGCGGCATCGTCGTAGAAGGGGTAGAGGTCGAGATCGCCTTTCTTGTGGGTCAGCTCAAAACGCTGCGCGGCGCCCTCCAGCTTCATGACGCGCTCGAACAGACCGCGATAACTGTCCTGTCGACACTCGCCGCGCGCCAGCATAAACCGCACATAGCCGGCGAACAGCTCATCGCCGCCGGTGCCCGTCAATATCACCTTGTAACGGCGCTTGACCTGGGAAAGCAGGTCTTCCAAGGGCAGGATCACCGAACCGATGGTCAACTCGTCGAAGTCTTCCACGATGCTCGCCAACTTCGGCACGAGCTCGAAGTCTTCCTGCGCATTCACCGTGAACAGCCGGGTGTCCATGTCGCGCACCACCTGCTGCGCGTAGAACGTCTCATTGCAGTCGGGGTCGGAGAAGTTACAGTGATAGGCGATCTCGGGCGCCGCGATGCTGGTGATCAGGCTGGAGTCGATGCCGCCGCTGCAGAAGGTGGTAAAGGACGTGTCGCTGATCGTGGCGGACACCACGCAGTCGCGCAGTAGCGCACGCGTCTCGTCCATCCAGGCCTCGTCCGGCGCCACCCCTTTGCCGCCGTGGAGCGAAGTGAGCAGATCCTCGTAGCAGCGCATCTCGAGCTCGCCGGTGTCGAGGTCAATCTCGACGACGTGCCCCGGCAGCACCTTCTTCACGTCTTTGAAGAACGTCTTGTCGCCGAACGTGTACTGATAGCGCACGTATTCGGAGAGCGCGAGATAGTCGAGCGTGAGGCCACCGCCGAGCGTGTCACTGATCGTGCCCAGCATAGACGACACCACGATCTGACTACCCGACTTGTAGTAGTAGAGCGGCTTAATACCGATCTGGTCGCGCACCAGGAACAGCTTGTTTTCGAGCTTGTCGTATAGGACGAAGGCCCAAAACCCCTCGAGCTGCGTGAGGATCGCCTCTCCCATCGCCGTCCAACCCTCGAGGAGAACACCGGCGTCGTTGGCGTGGGATCCGATCGGGCGATCCCCGGCGAGGCGTTGCTTCAGGTCCCCGAAGTTGTAGATCTCACCGTTGTAAGCGAGGACGAACCGATCATTTTCCATCGGTTCGTCGTTGTCGTGCCCCAACCCCAGGATCGCGAGCCGGGTGTGGCCCACATTGAGCTTGCCATTGCTCCAAAATCCGATGGCATCGGGTCCGCGATTGCGCAAACTCTCCAGCAAACTGTGAGAGAAGGGGCGGTCGAGGCCGGCAATAGCTAACAGTCCACACATATGGGTAGGAACCTAGGTCGGCAGGTGATCGTCGAGGGTCTGGCGCGCCGAAGGCGCGCGTACTAAATCAGAAGTCGGTGGCTTGCGCAATCGACGGTCGATGTTGGCGGAACCAATCAACGGTGTGCGCCAAACCGGTGTCCAGCACCGTGTCTGGGGCGAGTTCGAGGATCTCTCGCGCTCGGGTGATATCCGCTTGGCGGGTCTTGCTGTTATCCCATGAACGCCGCGGGGCGTAGAGGATCTCGCTGCTGGACTCGGTGAGCGCGATGACCATCTTGGCCAGGTCTATCACCCGCGTTTCCCGCCCGGTGCCGAGGTTGATCGCCTGGCCGTGCGCCGCCTCCACGCTCGCACAACGGATGAGACCCTCAACGAGGTCATCGACGAAGATGAAGTCTCTGGTCTCCTCACCCGTGCCGGTGATCGTCAGCGGGCGATCGTGGAGCGCCAGCCAGATAAAGTTGGGAATGACGTTGCGGTAGCGCCCCGGCACTTCACCCGGGCCGTAGGAATTGAAGAAACGGCAGCGGACGCTGGAGACGCGCTCGAGGTAGTAGTTGCAGTAGAACTCGCCGAGCGCCTTGGTGATCTGGTACGGAGTGTCCAGGTGCAGGCTGACCGGCATGTCTTCAGCGATCGGACCCTCGATGCCGTGCCCAGCGATCGAACAGCCAGCGGACGAGTACACGACGCGCTTGGCGTTGTGCTCGGCCGCCCATTTCAACACCTGCAGCGTGCCGGCCCCGTTCGTGTGGAGGTCGTCCAGCGGGTGGTCGACGCTGTTCTGATTAGCGAAAAACGCCGCCAAGTGGAAGATGTGAGCGTCGGCGGCATCGAAGTCACCGCCGAAGAAATCCACCACGTCCGCCTGGATGAACTGCACCCGCGGGTCGTCCGGCAACAGCCAGCGGTAACCGGAAGAGAGGTCGTCCACCACGTAGACGGTCTCGGCACCCGCGTCGAGCAAGCGCTGGGTCAGGCGGGATCCGACGGCGCCGGCGCCTCCCGTGACTATGCACGTGTTAAGCATAGGTTCTCCAAAGCATTGATTTGCCAATTATAGCAAGTAAGGGATGGCGAATCGGTATTCGGACACACTCACCGTTGCAGCGGCGCCGCGGACCGAGGACGCGCCGAGGCGTCGCGTCTTACGGTCACCAGCCAACCCGGGCGGTGCCAGCGGGACCGAAATCCGCCGGCGAAAAAGCCGGCTGGGCATTCGGCAGCGATCCGCTCATCAGCAGCAGGCGCGCGCGATTATGCCGCGGCACGTCGGACCTGTCGCGTTGATTTTGTGGCTTTCTCAAAGCAAGACGCGGAACAGGCTGCTGCCGATGGCGACGAACCACTGCCCGTCTATGTAGATCGCCCGACCGGCGCTGGTTCCCACCTCATCAAGCTGACCATCCGGCAGCGCGCGGTATCGCCGACCTCCGCTCGTCAGCATGACTTCTCCGTTTTCAGCGAGTCGGTCGATGCGGCTGCTGTCGCCGAAAATCGTGAGCTGGCGGCGTTGCCCCGACGAGTCGTACAGCCACACGTGGCT
>JBCBZW010000051.1 GCA_039815145.1 Pseudomonadota bacterium | reverse complement strand
GGCGTGGGTTCGAACAACTCCTTCGAGCTCGAAGATCTTGGTCACAGTGGAATGCGATTCCGCATCAAGACGACGAAGGGCGATTTGGTGGCGAACTGGATGCCGCCGCACCGCAACGGCGTTCCCCAACACATCGTGGCCAAGCTCGGCTCCGATCGCTACCTGCGTGTCTTCGTCGATGCGCAGCAGGTCTACGCCCGATCGGTGAGTGCGTCGAGTAAGCTCGACAACTGGCCGGAGCAGGGCCGCCTGCAGCTGGGTCTGTACGACACCACGAAGGCGTGGGCGGGCGAGTACAACCTGCTCGCCGTGCACTGTGACAACAAGCACAACACCAGCGCGGGCAGCTTCTACGCGGAAGGCCCCAACGCCTTCATCACGGACCGCGATCCGGCCGGTCATGGCACGCACGTCGCCGGCGCCCTGTCGGGTAGTGGTCTCGGCTCCCTCGGTCAGTACCGCGGTGTTGCGCCCCAGGCGCCGATCTACGACCTGCGCGTCCTCGACGGCGACGGCAGGGGCACGGTCAGCGGTGTGCTCAGCGCCCTGGACTGGGTGGCTAACAACGCCAAGCAGTACAACATTCGTGTGGTGAACATGAGCCTGGGTAAGGCGGTCGAGACGGCTGCTGAGTTCGATCCGCTAGTGCAGGCCGTGGAAGCACTGTGGGACGAAGGCATCGTGGTGGTGGCCTCGGCCGGTAACTACGGTTCCCTCGGCAACTTCTACATCACGAGTCCCGGCATCGCGCGCAACATCATCACCGTGGGCTCGGTGACGGATGCGGCCACGGGTGCGAACTTCGCCGATGACTACGTGTCGAGCTACTCCTCGCGTGGGCCCACCATGTACGACCACTTCCTGAAGCCGGATCTGCTGGCGCCGGGTAACCGCGTGGTGGCAGCGGTGGCTGGCCACGCCAACTTGAAGGACCAGCTGCCCGAGGGTGTGGTCGAGTGCCTTCTCGACTGCAACGGCGGCAGCTACCTCGAGATGTCCGGCACCAGCATGGCGTCAGGCGTGGTCTCCGGCGCGGCAGCATTGATGCTGGCGCAGGATCCCTCGCTGAATCCGGCCACGATCAAGGCCCGCCTGATGCGCTCCGCGCGCAAGATCGCCGGCGATCCGGTGGAGGTTGGAGCGGGTGTGCTCGACGTGCAGGCCGCCCTGGCGCAAAACGGCTTCGCCGCCACCGCCCCGTCGCCGAAGATGTCCCGTTCGAACCAGGGGTCGGTGATCCTGATCGAGGACACGGCCGAGCTGTGGGGTTCCGCTCAGTGGGGCGCCGCTTACCTGTGGAGTGACGGCTACCTATGGAGCGACGGTTACCTCTGGAGCGATGGTTACCTGTGGAGTGACGGCTACCTGTGGAGTGACGGTTACCTCTGGAGCGATGGCTACCTGTGGAGTGACGGTTACCTCTGGAGCGACGCGTACCTGTGGAGTGACGCCTACCTCTGGAGTGATGCGTACCTGTGGAGCGACGGCTACCTGTGGAGCGATGGCTCCATCAGTCAGGATGCCGTCGGCCGCGGCGACTAGGCCCACGAGCGACAGGAGTGAAAGCGATGAATAAGCTGATCATGTCGATCGTGTTGGTCCTCGGGGTGTCCGGCGCCGCCGGCGCCCCGGTCCTGAGCGCACCGGGGGATGACCTCGGTGTGCGCGGGGCGCCCGCGCCGCACCCGGTCGAGCGCGTCACGGTGGCTACGCTGGGGGGAGGTGATGCGCAGATCATCCTCCTGCGCCTCGGGGTCGACCCGGGTCTTATCGAGCGCCATGCGGACGGGGTGACTGCCCCGCTCACGCTCGGTCAACGTGCCGCCCTAGGACGCCTCGAGAGCGTGCAGCTGCGCTGACCTGATAGATTCATTAGTGTTTGGGTAGGCGGTCACCGGGGAAGCTCGGTGGCCGCTCTTTTTTTTTAGCTGGCAGCGCGTTCGTGGCTGCCGGTGGCGGGCGTCGCCAGCTCCGCGGCCACCACGCAGTTGCGCCCCCTGGACTTGGCGCGGTAGAGCGCTAGATCCGCTTCGCGGAAGAGCGAGAGCGGTTCGCGCTCCTCTTCTTCCGGCGGCAGGGTGGCGACGCCGACGCTCAGGGTGACGTGCGCAGAGATGCTCGAGTCTGGGTGCGGTATCGCGCACTGCTCCAAGTGCGCACGCAGGGCCTCCCCCAGCTTGGCGGCTTCGGTCGGATCCGTGTTCGGCAGCAGTACAACGAATTCCTCTCCGCCGTAGCGTGCGAGTAGCGTCTCTGCCGCGTTCCTCGCGCAGAAGTTCTCCAGCTCATCGGCGACGGCACGCAGGCACTCATCGCCCGCGCCATGCCCCACGGCGTCGTTGTAGCGTTTGAAGTAGTCGATGTCCGCGACCAGCAAGCCCACGGCGCAGCCCTTCGCCCGCGCCTCCTGCCACGCCACATCCAACCGCGAAGCGAAGCGGCGCCGGTTGTAGAGGTTGGTGAGCGGGTCGCGCTCCGACAAGGTCTTGAGCTCTTCGACGAGCGCTTCCTTCTCCAATCGGTTCTGCTCGGACGTGACCAGCGTGTGATGCACGCGATGGCCGGAGATGAGCATGAAGGTGAACCAGGCCAGCCATTCGGCGATCAGCGTGTAGTCGAAGTCGCTCTCCAGCGGCCACATGAGCAGCGGCAGGGCGAGGGCCAGCGGCACGGTGAAGCAACCGAAGGTCACGATGGAGGCCGAGGTGGTGGCGATGGCGGCGCCCACCACCCCAGCCACGGAAATGACGGCGATGGTGAGTTCGGGCGGAGAGCCGAGGGAGACCACAGCGTGGACGTTGACGACCCAAGCCGCCGCGTGACATAACGTAGTAGCCGCGTGGAGGTTGCGCCAGGCAAGCGGGGTCGTGAGCGCAGGGCGAAGTCGGTGCGCAACGTAGAGCGCACTGCGCCCCACGGCGAAGGCCAGTGTCAGTCCTATCCACCAGTACTTGGAAGCGACAGGTAGCTCGCTCCCGTAGTAGGCCAGGTTGATGCCGAACACGATGAGCGCCCCGAGCACCGTCGCTGGAATGTGGCAGTACAGGATGGCGATCAGCCGCGCCTGCAGGGCCGCCTTCAAGCGGCCGGTGTGTTTGGGACTCACACTCGTCCCTCCCCCCTGGCAGACCCGCCAGTGAACCGGATTCGGCTGTCGGGAGCAAGTTGAGCGCGCTGTCGTGGACCTTACCGCTGCTGGCCAGTGCTATCCTCGGCCGCATCACTTCGGTGCTTGCGCACCCCACCGAGTCAGCGACCGGCGGCGGTTGGATAACGGGAAAGGCGTACGGATGGAGGCCATCTACGATCCCTCGCCGATCGAGGCACGGGTACGGGAGCGATGGGCAGCGGCGAGGAGCGTCTGCGCCATCCGTAGCAACGTCGCGGACATGTCCTTGGAGCACCTGCGACGTTGCGTGATGCGTGATGTGAGCGCGCGCTACCAACGCATGCAGGGCCTGCACCGAGCACCGCTAGAGGCCGAGCCGTGCGCGGTCGATTGGCCCGTGGCGGAAGACCCACCCAGGGATGGTGAATGGAATCCGGCGCCCATCTTCGACGCCTACGGGGCGGACACCGTTCGTTTGTTTCTGCTCTCCAACTCGCCCCCTGACCAGCGCTTGGAATGCACTGAGAGCGCTCTCCAGGGCGCCCGGCGCTTTCTCCGCAAGCTCTGGCGGTTGATCTACCGGCACACCTACGGCGGCCCCACCCAGGCGCTCGATCGCCGCGCGCTGGATGACGAGGCCAGGGCCATGCGTCGGCGGACGCACGAGACCATCGCCAAGGTGACCGATCACATCGGTCGTCGCCGTACGTCCCACACGGCTATCGCGGGCATCATGGCGTTGGTGAATGCCGTGATCGAGTTCGAGCAGATGGACGAGGCGGGACGTGCCGTCACGCAGGAGGCCCTGGAGACGGTCGTGCTGATCCTCTCGCCCATCGCGCCCTACCTCACCCAGGCGCTGTGGCAGGGGCTGGGTCACGAGGACACTTTGATGGACGCGCCATGGCCGCCGATCGATGGGGCGGCGCTCGCGCGTGAGGAAGTCGAGTGGGTGGTGCAGGTGAACGGGAAGCTGCGCGGGCGCATCGTGCTGCCGCGAGCGGCCGATCGCGCTCGGGTGGAAGGATTCGCCAGGGCTAACGTCAACGTCGCTAGAAACATACAAGGCAAGCAAATTAGTAAGGTAATTGTGGTGCCCGGTAAGCTGGTGAATCTGGTGGTGACCGGATGAAGCACTTTGAAGCGATGAGGTGGGGCGTGGTGGCGGTGCTGTGCGCCGTGCTCGCCGGCTGCGGCTTCACCCTCCAGGGCACGGGCGATCTGCCCGATGAGATGCGCGCCACCTACCTGGAAGCCGCTGACGCGAGCAGCGAATTCGCCGTCGCGTTGCGGCGGACCATGGATGCGCGCGGTCAGCCCCTGGTGGCCAACCGCGCCCAGGCCTCAGCCGTGCTGCGCTTACTGGAGGATGAGGCAGGCGAGCGCATCCTGTCGGTCTCGGCGACGGGGGTGCCCGAGGAGTTGGAGCTGTACCACACCGTACGCTTCCAGCTGCGGGCAGGGAATCGGGTGTTGATCCGCGACGAGCAAATCACCGTGACCCGCGACTATCGTTTCGATCCCAACGACATCCTCGGCAAGCGTCGCGAGGCGCAGCTGCTAAAGGACGCGTTGGTCACCGATCTGGTGAACAGGTTTTTCCGGCGTCTGGACCTACTCGCCCGCGAGGATGCCTGACCGGCCGTCCGCGCGCGGCGTGCTGCGCGTTCGCGACGTGGATCAGCGCGCCTTGAGCGCTCTCCTGGCGCGGCTTGGCTTGGGTTTCGAACTGCTCGCCCCCGAGCAGGTCGTTCCTGGCTCCTACTGGGGCGACGCTGAGGCAGGGCTGGTCGCGCACCGCCTGCTCGCGCGGCCGGACACGCCCGTGCATTCGGTGCTTCACGAAGCGTCCCACTACGTCTGCATGGACGACGCCCGGCGGGCTCGTCTGCACACGGACGCCGGCGGCGACGACGAGGAGGAGTGCGCCGTGTGCGCGCTGCAGGTGCTGCTGGCGGACGAACTGCCCGACGTGGGGCGCGAGCGGATGCTGAGCGACATGGACACCTGGGGCTACACCTTTCGCCTCGGATCTGCGCGGCGCTGGTGGTACACGGAGGCGGAACAGGCCCGGGAGTGGCTCGCCGCCCGCCGCTTGGCGCCCCTCTAAGGCGGGTCGAATCGCGGCCGATCCCGTCTGCGGTGCGCCCGCGCGGACGCGACGTTATGATGGCTATCGGGATTTCAACGGATGACCGCTTGAAGCTGACCACCGACAATCTCGCCACCCACCTTCAGCAGGACCTCCAGCCCGCCTATCTGGTCAGCGGGGATGAGCCTCTGCTGGTCATGGAAGCCTGCGACACGATCCGCCAGGCGGCGAGGAGTCAGGGGTTCTCCGAGCGGATGACCTTTACCACCGGGCGGGGCTTCGACTGGCAGCAGCTCCTCGCGGAGGGTGCGAGCCTGTCGCTCTTCGCTGAACGGCGGCTCATCGAACTGCGTTTGAATTCGGCCAAGCCTGGCAAGGTCGGAGACAAGGCGATCTGCGATTTTCTGGCTGCGGAGCCGACGGATACGCTGCTCCTGGTGATCGCGCCGAAGCTGGACAAGACCACGTCCAAGGCCGGCTGGGTGAAGGCGCTGACCGGCGCCGGTGAGCACCTCGCCCTGTGGCCGCCTGACCTGCAGCAGCTGCCGAGCTGGATCGCGCAGCGCTTGCGCTCACGGGGCTTCGAGGCCAGTCGTGAGGCAACGGCCCTCATCGCCGACCGGGTGGAAGGCAACCTGCTGGCCGCGGCCCAGGAGGTGGACAAGCTATCTCTGCTGCACTCGCCGGGACCGCTCGACGAGCAGGCGGTGCGGGAGGCGGTGGCCGACAGTGCCCGCTACGACGTCTTCGCCCTGGCGGACGCGGCCCTGGCCGCCCGCGCACCGCGCGCCTTGCGTGTGCTCGGCGGTCTGCGCGCAGAGGGTGCGGAGCCGACCTTGGTGCTGTGGGCGCTCACCCGTGAGCTGCGCTCCCTGGCGGCCATCGCTTGGGCCCTGGCCACCGGGCGACCGGAGGCGGAGGCGATGCGCGGGGTCTGGCCGAGACGCCAACGTCTGTTGGCGAGTGCCGCACGGCGCCTGACCCTGCCGGGTATCCACCGCGCCTTGCGCCAGGCCGGGTACGCGGATGAAGTGGTGAAGGGGGCGCGACCGGGTGTAGACCCCTGGACGGTGGTGACGGGATTGGTAGTGAGCGTTTGTGGAGTAACGGCATGAGTGCCATCGGCGTCTTTGGTGGCACCTTCGATCCTGTGCACTACGGGCATCTGCGCACGGCCTTCGAGCTGCAGCGCGCCCTGCGCCTGGACGAAGTGCGGTTCATGCCGGCCGGCACCCCACCCCACCGCGATCAGCCCATGGCCGATGCGAGCTTGCGCCTGCGCATGGTGCAGGCGGCGGTGCAGGACCTGCCGGGGTTCACCGTCGATGACCGTGAGCTGCGGCGGGAGGGGCCTTCCTACTCGGTCGATACGCTGAGCGATCTGCGCGCTGAGTTTCCGACCCGACCCCTGCTGCTGATCGTCGGCATGGACGCCTTTATCGGCTTGCCCAAGTGGCACCATTGGCGCGAGATCCTGCAGTTGGCGCACGTGGTGGTGGCGCATCGCCCCGGTTGGCGCACGCCGGCGACCGGTCCGCTGGGAGAGCTGTTGGTCGACCGTGGCACCGGCACCGTCGGTGACCTACACGAATCGATCGGTGGGCACATCTACATTCACGCGGTCACCCAGTTGGAGATCGCGTCCACCAGCGTGCGGACGCTCATCGCACGCGGTCACGACCCCAGGTTCCTGATGCCTGAGGCGGTACGAGAGATCATCTTCGAAACGGGCTGTTACCGAAAACCGGGCGAGGGGTCCGGCGATTCGGCAAGCACCGGGGAGGGCGAGCAGACGGCATGATGACGCAAGCGGCGCTAGCAGAACTGGTCGAGGGTGCGCTCGAGGAGCTCAAAGCGCGGGATATCCGCGTGCTCGATGTGAGCGGGCTCACGAGCATCATGGACACCATGGTGGTGGCCAGTGGCACCTCGGATCGACACGTGCGTGCTCTGGCAGACAAGGTGGTGCAAGCGGCGAAGGCGGCGGGCGTCCCGCCCCTCGGCATGGAGGGGGAAACCCAGGGCGAATGGGTGCTGGTGGATCTCGGCGATCTGGTGCTGCACATCATGCTGCCTCAGATTCGCGATCTCTATCAGCTCGAGAAGCTGTGGGATGCGCAACGCTTCGGCGGCGCAGATCTCGCCAACGACCTACGTTAGCCAATGCGCATGCGCCTACTCGCCGTGGGCACGCGCATGCCTGCTTGGGTCAACACCGCTGTAGACGAGTACTGTCGTCGACTACCGCGCGATCTGCCGCTCGAATTGGTGGAGATCGCCCCCGGCGCCCGCAGCGGTACGCGCTACGATGCCGCGAAGGCGATGGCGCAGGAGGCTCAGCGGCTCACGGCCAAGCTCGAGGCGCGAGACCACGTGGTGGCCCTGGAAGTCGATGGCCGTCAGGTCGACACGCAAGGCCTCGCCACTTGGCTGCAGCGTCGCCGGGAGCAAGGCCAGGATCTCGCGTTTCTGATCGGCGGCGCCGACGGGCTGGATAGCTCCCTTGGGTCGCGTATTCAGGAGCGTCTATCCTTGTCCTCCCTGACCCTCCCCCACGCCATCGCACGCGTCGTGTTGGCCGAACAGCTCTACCGTGCTTGGACTGTTACCGTGGGGCACCCCTACCATCGCGCCGCGCCGGCCAGCGCCGTGTCGCGGTGAGGGTGGCAAAAGCGCTGATGGCACCAACGCACGCAGAGGATGTCGGATTCGAGGTGTGGCTGGCGTCGGCGTCGCCGCGCCGCGCTACGCTGCTGGCCCAGTTGGGCCTGCGTACCCGGCAATACCCGGTCGACGTCGATGAATCGGTGCGGCCTGGCGAGGCACCGGTGGATTACGTCAGGCGGGTGACGGGGATGAAGCTTGAGGCAGCTGCGTCGCGCCTGATTCATGAGCAAGCCGGCCCTTCGGTGCCGCTGCTGGCGGCCGATACAGCAGTAGTGCTCGACGGCGAGTCCTTAGGAAAACCGCGTGACCGAGCGCATGCCTTAGGAATGCTGCGACGCTTGTCCGGCCGTGCCCATCAGGTGTTCACGCATGTGGCGGTGGGCGATCGGGCCGGCGCCGTGCACCAAGCGACATCGGTGACCGACGTTCGCTTTCGTCCGCTGGACGATGGCGAGCTCGCGCGTTACTGGGAAGGTGGGGAACCGCACGGTAAGGCCGGTGCCTACGCGATCCAGGGGCTGGGCGCGGCCTTCATCGAGCGCATCGACGGCAGTTATTCGGGAGTGATGGGCTTGCCCCTATTCGAGACAGTCAAATTGCTCGCGGCCGTGGGGGTGCACGTTGTCTGATACGCCCGCCAATCCGCCGGTTCGCGGTGCCACCGCGTCCAGCACCATCGTCACCGGGGGCGCCGGCGTGAGTGGTCGGCGCGTGGTGGCCAAGGAAGTGCTGGTCAACGTTGCCCCGCGCGAGACCCGGGCCGCGCTGCTCGAGAACGGTCTGTTGCACGAGGTGTTCATCGAGCGGGCGAGCCATCGCGGCTTGGTCAGCAACATCTACAAGGGCCGCGTCTCGCGCGTGCTCCCGGGGATGCAGGCCGCGTTCATCGATATCGGCCTCGAGCGCACGGCCTTCCTGCACGCGTCCGATATCGCGCCGCCGGAGCTGGATGAGGACGGTATCGAGAGTCCTCGCGCCGAGAGCATTCGCGAACTCGTGAGCGAGGGGCGCGAGATCCTGGTCCAGGTCCTAAAAGACCCGATAGGCACCAAGGGCGCCCGGTTGACCACCTACATCACGATTCCCTCGCGCTACCTCGTGTACCTGCCGAAGGGGCAGGGCATCGGCGTGTCGTCGCGCATCGAAGACGAGGCTGAGCGTCAGCGTTTGCGCGAGGTGGTGGGGGACCTGGTCAATGTGGCGAGCGAGCGAGAGCAGCTCGGCGGCTACATCGTGCGCACCGTTGGCGAGGGAGCGAGCGTCGAGGCGCTCCGGGCCGACATGATTTTCTTGCGCCGACTCTGGGGGCTGATCTCCCAGCGCGCGATCGAGACGGCCCCCGGCGAGCTGGTGCATGAGGATCTGCCGCTGGCATCCAGGTTGCTAAGAGATTTGCTCGGTTCTGAGATGGAGCGCGTGCTGGTGGACGACGAGTCCGCCTATGGGCGGATGGTTGGCTTTACGCGCACCTTTGCGCCGGAGCTCAGCGAGCGTATCGAGTACTACGACGGCCCGCGGCCCATCTTCGATCTCTACGGTGTGGAAGACGAACTGGAGCGGGCCTTGGACAGGCGCGTGTCGCTCAAGAGCGGTGGCCACCTGGTGATCGATCAAACCGAGGCCATGACCACGGTGGATGTGAACACGGGCGCCTACGTCGGTCACCGCAACCTTGAAGAGACGATCTTCCGCACCAATCTCGAGGCCAGCGAGGCGATCGCCCGACAGCTGCGCCTGCGCAACCTCGGCGGCATCATCATCGTGGATTTCATCGACATGCTGGACCAGGAGCACAAGCGCCAGGTCATGCATTCGCTCGAACGCCACCTGAGCACGGACAACGCGCGCACGCAGATCTGTGAGGTCTCCCCCCTCGGCTTGGTGGAGATGACACGCAAGCGCACGCGCGAGAGCCTGGAACACCTGCTGTGCGGGGCGTGTCCAACCTGTGACGGCAAGGGTCGGGTCAAGACCGCGCAGACCGTGTGCTACGAGATATTTCGCGAAATCGCACGCCAGTCGAACAGCTTCGATTTCCAGGAGATCATGCTGTTGGCCAGCGCCGAGGTGATCGAAGTGCTCTTGGACGAAGAATCTTCCGCGCTGGCCGCGCTCGAAGAGGGTACGGGCCGCCCCATCCGCTTGCAGCAAGAGGATAGCTACGTGCAGGACCAATACGATGTCGTGCTCATGTAGCGCCCTTGCGCTCGCCCTCCTGAGGCGGCCTTGAGCGAAACACCGAACAACTCGCCAGGCGAAGCGCCGCGCAAGAAGAAGCGCGGGCCGATCGCGCTGGTCGTCGGCCTGACCGTGCGCACGATCGCCGCCCTGGTGATCGGGCTCGCCTTGCTCGTGGGCCTGTTCCGCCTCGCCCTGCCCTTGGCGCCCGCCTACCACGCGCAGATCGAGGGGTGGGCCGGCGAGGCGCTCGGTGTGCGCGTCATCCTGAGCGAATTGGATGCACGCTGGCCTCTGCTCTCGGGGCCTGAGCTGGTGTTCGAGGACGCTGCGCTCTGGTCGCCCGACGGCGAGGCGCTGCTGCTCAGCGCCGAGCGGGGCAGCGTCGCACTCGACATGATGGAGTTACTGACCAACTTCTCCGTAAAGCCGGGCGATGTGCGCCTCGAAGGGGTGGTCATCGATGTCGAGCACCGCTCCGAGGAGGGCGGTTGGCAAGTGCTGGGGCGCGCCGTCGCGCCAAATGCCAAACGATCTGATCAGGTGGTGCTCACGCGTCCGCGTGGGGCCCAGGCCTTGCCCCGCGGGCGCTTGGCGATCGACGACGCCACGATCGTGGTGACCGACGATCGCAACGACCCCGAGGCGGGTCCGACTCGCATCTCCGGCGTGCATCTGGACTTTGCCCACGAGCGTGGATCCCTCTTCCTCGAGGGTGCGCTGCAGGCGCCCGGTGAAGGCGGTGAAGTCTCCTTCTCGGTGGAGGGGCGAGAGCTGAGCCAAGCCGCCCGCGAGGGACGGTGGCAGTTCTTCCTGAGCGGTAATCAGGTGGACCTCGGCGCAATCGGTGCCACGGTCGGCCTGGAGCCGACCGCCTTGCACGGCATCGGTAGCGTCACCATGTGGGCCTCGCGGAATCGAGGGCGCATCGAGCAGGCCAGTCTCACGGTGGATCTCGACGACCTGCTGCTCGCCGGGGAGGGCGAGCATGCGGTGCAGTACGACCGCCTGGCGGGACGCTTCAACCTGAGTGCCCAAGCGCAGGGCTGGGCCCTGCTAGGGCGCGATGTCGAGCTCGCGCGCGACGGCCATCGCTGGCCGAAGAGCAGCTTCTCCGTGGAACTCGATGGCGCTGGCGTGCGGGCGGCGCGCGCGGACTACGTGCGCGTCGACGATCTCCTGCCCCTCGCGGCCCTGGCCCTGTCGCTGGATCCCGTCGAGCGCTCCCCGCTGCCTAAGCAGGTGCTCGCCATGGCCCCCCGCGGTGAACTGTCCGCGCTGCGCTTCGAGCGCGAGACGCCGGACGGTCCCATGGTGGCGGCGAGCTTCGACGGACTCGCGGTCACCGTGAGCGATCAGCGACCGGGCGTCAGCGGCGTGAGCGGATCGCTCAACGTGCGCGGCGATGAGGGCAGCCTGACCCTGGATTGCGATGCGCTGGTCATCGAAGCGCCGAGCTTGTTCCGCCAGGCCCTGCCGGCGGTGGTCGCGCAGGGCACCTTCTCGTGGACCGGCGATGGCGCAGGTGGACGCACGGTCACGGCGCCGGACATCGTGCTCAGGAGCAACGCCTTTGACGTGGAGGGTAAGGCGGAGTTACGGCTGCCGCCCGAGGGATCTGGCGACGACGCGCCCGGCGCGGGCCCCTTCCTCGATCTCCAGCTCGCTATGTCGGATGCAGACATGTCTGAGTTTCGCCGCTACGTACCGTCGCTGGTGCTGGCGCCAAGCGTGGGCCGCTGGCTCGAGACCTCCATGGTGCGTGGCACCGTGCCGAGGGCGAGTATCGCCTTTACCGGCCCCGTGAAGGCCTTCCCCTTCGACGGGGGCGAGGGTGAGTTCTTGGTGCGTGCGCAGATCCAGGACGTCGAGCTCGCCTACGCCGACGGCTTTCCGCACGCCGTTGACCTAACGGGTGTGATAGCGCTCGACAACGTGCGCCTGGATGCGGAGGGGTTCTCCGGGAGCACGTTGGGCAATTCGGTGCGTACGCTCGAAGTGGGGATACCGGACCTGCGAGTGGGTGTACTCGAGTACCGCAGCCGCACGCGCGGCACGCTCACCGCGCTCACCGACTTCCTGCGCGCGAGTCCCTTCTCCCCGCACGTTGAGCCCCTCGAGGAGGTGCGCGGTAGGGGCGAGGTGTTGTTGGACTTCAGCTTGCCCCTGCGTAAGCGCGAGGACGCCACCTTCTTCGCTGAGCTCGACGCCGAGGAGGGATTCATCCAACTGGCAGGGTTGCCGATGCCCTTGGAGCAGCTCGCGGGAACCCTGCGCTACGACCGAGACAACGGCCTGTCCGGCGAGGATATTCGCGGCGCCGTGCTGGGCGGCGATGTCGGTGTGCGCCTCACGCCCCTCTACGATCAGGACGGTAGGGCCGTGACCTCCCAGCTCGAGGTGAGCGGCAGCTTCGATGCGGCTGAGGCGGTCCGCGGAATCCTGCCGGATGCCGACGGTTACCTCGAGGGCACCACGGACTATCTGGCAAGCCTCAGATTGCCGCAGGCGAACGAAGATGTTCGCTCGCTGGTGATCGAGTCCGATCTCGTGGGCGCCCGCATGGCCCTGCCGGCACCGCTCACCAAGGGGCCTGACGACGCCCTGCCCACCTCGGTGGTGATCAGTCACGCCGGGGACGGGGCGGCGAGCCTCGCCCTATCGATCGGGCAGCTGCTTCGCGCGCGTCTCGATGGCGCCCTGGCTGAGGGCGTGATTTCGCTCGAGCGGGGCGCCGTGACCTTCGGCGGCGCGGCACCGGTGCTGCCCGACGTGCGCGGTATCGAGGTGTCGGGCGACATCGAGGAGCTGGACCTCACCGGTTGGGGCACCGTCCTCGCTCGCGTCGCCGGTGCTGGCCCCGCCGTCGCCTCCGCGCCGGTGGACGGCGCACCATCGCCCGCGCTCCCGCCCCTCAACGCCCTGGCCCTCGAGATCTCGCGCCTGAGGGTGGCGGGACAGACCCTCGAGACGATGTCGGTCGCCCTGCGCAACGATGACGATCGTTGGGCCATCGATTTGCGCAGTGAAGATGTGGCGGGCGCGGTGTTCATGCCCTCGCCGGATGAAGGGGCACCCTTCGTGGCCCGCTTCAGCAAGCTTCACGTGCCTGCGCCCCCGCCCGACGCGCCGGTGTTAGCGATGGAGACGACGCTGCAGGGGCCCGAGCCTGAGCCGGAGGCGGTCGATGTGTCCGCGATGGCAGGAATCGAACTCGATCCGCGTCGGCTGCCTGCTCTGGTGCTGGAGATCGACGACTTCGCTTGGCGGCAGCTCAACCTTGGGCGGGTGGCCCTGGAAGTTCAGGCGGTGGAGTCCGGCGTGCGTTTGCCCCGGCTCACGGTGGAAGGCGAGAGCTATCGCCTCGACGGGGAGGGGGAGTGGTCAGCCCGTGAGACGGGTGATCAGGCGTCCTCCCTGACGCTCGCGATTGCGAGCTCGGACCTCCTGGCGACGCTGGAGCAGCTCGGCTTCGCCGGCTCGATGAGCGCGAGTGCCGCCAGCCTGGACGCGAATTTCCGCTGGCAGGGGCCGCCCGGCATCGTGCTGGACGATCGGTTGGCGGGGGAGATCGCCGTCAAAATCGAGTCCGGCCAGCTGCTGAACGTACGCCCGGGTGCGGGCAAGGTGTTCGGGCTCATGAGCGTTGCCGCCTTGCCGCGACGCCTGGAGCTGGATTTCCGCGATGTGTTCGACAAGGGGCTCGGCTTCGATGAGATCTCCGGTACCTTCACCATCGCCGACGGCGACGCCTACACCGACGACCTCCAGTTGCTCGGGCAAACGGCCGATGTGCGCATCAGCGGGCGGACGGGACTGGTCAGTCGGGACTATGATCAGACGGCCGTGGTCCTCGCCAACGTGGGATCGCCCCTGCCGGTGGCCGGGGCCCTCGCCGGAGGTCCCGTCGTCGGTGCGGCCCTGCTCATCTTCACGGAGCTGATGAAGGAGCCGCTCAAGGATTTGTCGCGCACGGAGTACCGGATCACCGGACCCTGGGCCGAACCTACCGTGCAGCGCGTGGCGTTGCCGAACTCCCGGCGCGACGCCGCGCCGAGCGATGCGGATCAGGGGCCGGCCGCGCCGGCGCCTAGCGGCCGTTGATGGAATTTAGGTGGAGAGAGACGAACGATGACTGACGCTACGCTGGAGACTGCACGGCGCACGCTGCTGGCCCCGTCGGGCCTCGATGAGACCCGGCTGGAGCAGCTGCTCGGCGGCATGCTCGATCGGCAGGTGGACTACGCCGATGTGTACCTGCAGGCCTCGCGCAGCGAAGGGTGGTCCCTCGAGGACGGCATGGTCAAAGATGCCAGCCACAGCATCGATCATGGCGCCGGCCTGCGCGCGGTGAGTGCCGAGAAGACCGGCTTCGCCTACTCCGATGAAATCGCGCCGAAGGCGCTGGAGCAGGCCGGTCGTGCCGCCCGGGCCATCGCTGCCGCGGGCGATGCGGGCGCCGTGCAGGCCTGGCGTTCGCCCGAACGGCCACAGCTCTACGTGCCCGTCGATCCCCTCGATACGCTGTCGGACGACGCCAAGGTGGCCCTGCTCGAGGACATCGACAAGCGTACCCGCGCCCTGGATCCGCGCGTGCGTCAGGTGATGGTGAGCCTGTCCGGCGAGTTGGAGACCATGCTGGTGGCCGCCACCGACGGTACCCTCGCCGCCGACGTGCGCCCCCTCGTGCGCTTCAACGTGACCGTGATCGCGGAAAGCGACGGTCGCCGGGAAGTCGGCAGCGCCGGCGGCGGTGGACGCTTCGGCTACGACTACTTCGTTACCGACGATCGCGCGATGGACTACGCGCGGCGGGCGGTGGAGCAGGCTCTGGTGAACCTCGAAGCGGAGGAGGCGCCGGCGGGCACAATGACCGTGGTGCTCGGCCCGGGCTGGCCGGGCGTGTTGCTGCACGAGGCCATCGGCCATGGGCTGGAGGGCGACTTCAACCGTAAGAAGACCTCCGCCTTCGCCGGTCGCTTGGGCGAGCAGGTGGCCTCGCCCCTGTGCACGGTCGTTGATCAGGGCAACATTCCCGATCGACGCGGCTCCCTCAACGTCGACGATGAAGGCACGCCCACCGGCGAGACCGTGCTCATCGAGAAAGGCATCCTGCGCGCCTACATGCAGGACAAGATGAACGCCAGGCTGATGGGCATGAAACCGACCGGCAATGGCCGTCGCGAGTCCTTCGCTCACGTGCCCATGCCGCGCATGACCAACACGTTCATGCTCGCCGGCGAGCACGACCCGGAGGAAATCCTGGCCTCCGTGGATCGCGGCCTCTACGCCTCCAACTTCGGTGGCGGCCAGGTGGATATCACCTCCGGTAAGTTCGTCTTCTCCGCCAGCGAAGCGTGGCTGATCGAAGACGGCAAGCTCACCCGTCCCGTGAAGGGCGCCACCCTGATCGGCAACGGCCCCGACGTGCTGACGCGGGTCAGCATGGTGGGCAACGACATGGCCCTGGACCGCGGCGTCGGCGTGTGCGGCAAGGAGGGGCAGAGCGTGCCGGTCGGCGTCGGCCAACCCACCCTGAAGATCGATGGCCTGACGGTGGGTGGTACGGGCTAAGGACTTCGTTCACCGCTCGATGAGCGCCAGGGCGGCCTCCATCGCGGGGTCCTCACCGGCGCGTGCGCTCTCGAAGGTCCAGGGCGCCTCGATATCCGGGCTCAGTCCCATGCCGCGCTCGAAGCCCGAGACGTCGTTGCGGTAGCGAAAGAACGGCAGGCGCATGCGGATGCCGCTGTTCGGCAGCGTGAGCGTGAACAGCAGTCCGGCCGTGGGTCCCTCTGCGCTACCCCCGGTCTCCTCTCCGATCAAAGTGGTGCGGTCCTGCTCGGCGAGGATCGCCGACAGGTTGGTGCTGCCCGAGGAGTTGTCGGCGCTGATCAGCACCAGCAACCTGCCCTCAAAGGCCTGTCGCCGCGGCTTGATGCGCTTGAGATCATCGGAGACGAAGCTGCGCAGGGAGTAGGTGCCGTCGTCCTGCTTGCGGAAGCCCAAGCGATTGGGGTTCAGGGCACGCTTATCCCAGGTGCTCAAGTGCTCGCGAAGGTCGTCCAGATCGAGGGTGGCGACGCGCATGTCCGTGTGCATGCGCAGGGGGCGATCGATGAGGTAGGCGAGCAGCCCGTGGGAGGCGTCGCTGGAACCCCCGCCGTTGCGGCGCAGATCCAGGATCAACGTGTCCCGGCCTTCGTCCTTCAGCGCCTGGAAGACGGGCGCGTAGAGCGAGTGAGGATCGACCGGCTCGCGGTAGTTGACGAAGGTGTCGACGCTCAGGTAGGCGGCGCGCTCTCCGAGGCGCTCAAAGGTGATGGCGTCCTTGAAGTTGCGCGCGCGGCCCGCCTGCGCGCCGAGGGCTGACCAGGCGCTGTGGTCGACACGGGTCACCCGCACGATGCGTTCCGGCGCGTTCGGCGCGCGGACGGTCAAGGTGGCCTCGGCGGGCGGCGGCTGCAGCAGGGCGCCGAAGTGCTCCACCGCGCCGCCCATGAACTCCAACGACACGCCCATCTCGCCGGCTTTCGCGTGGTCTGTGTAGCCGTCGACGGGCACGAGGGCTGCCGTCTCCTCCACGCGCGTCGCCACGGCCACGCCATCGATGGCGAGCAACTCGTCGCCGGCAGCCACGGCGCTATCTGCCGGTGCGTAGCGCACCAGGGCACGCCCTTCGATCCACTGCCAGCGCAGGGGCAGGTACAGGGGGGCACCCGATCGGCCCTCCCGCAGGGCTTTCGGCAGCTCCGCTTTCGTGTGATCACAGCGGATCAGGGGCAGCACGCGAGAGACGCCGAGGTAGAGCGCCGAGACCGACATCCCGTCCTCCCCCCGGGCGCGCTCGCGCAGGGATTCCCAAGCGCCCGCCAAGGTGTCCGGCGCCGCGTAACGCGCATAGCCGGGATGCACGCGGGAGAAGGCCTTCTCGGCGAGGTCCAGGTCCGCCACCACCTGCTCGGCGTTCAGCGACTGATCGCCGGGAATCGCCATGGCGGCGGCGAGGCCGGTCGCCGGCGCCAGCGTGGTCAGGGCGAGGAAACCTGCGAGGAGGGCGCTAGCGCAAGCACGAAGGGTCATCGGCGATATCCAATCAGCAAAACACTCTTCGACTCTCCACCAATGGGTGGCCGAGAGCGCCGCATCACACGGTATTTGGCCGGGTTTCGCTCCTTTGAGACGTCAACTCTTGGCGCATCTGGCTCGGTGTCATGCCTGCGTGCTCACGAAAGGCGCGATTGAAGCTCGCCTTCGAGCCGAAGCCACTCGCGTGGGCGATGTCGAGGAGGGGCAGCATGGGATCGTTGAGCAGGGACTTCGCATGCTCCACGCGCAGACCGTTCACGAACTGGGAGAAGGTCTGCTCGAGCCCCAGGTTGAGCGTGCGCGAGAGGTAGCTCTGGTTCATGCCGAACAGGCGCGAAAGGCGCTGCAGGGACAGGCCCGACTGCAGGTGCCATTGCTGGGCCAGGGTGGCGGCGCGCAAACGCTCCCCTTCGGCCCGCCAGTCCTTCGCCGCCTCGAGGGCCGGGGCGGCAGCAGCGGGGGCCGTCGCATCCATCTTGGGAAACGCCGCGTCGATGCGCGCCAGCGCCTCGCTACAGAGCGCAAACAACAGGATCACGGCGGCGAAGTTGCCCCAGTAGCGTTGGAAGTAATCGAAACCGAAGGCGCTGCCGAGCACGTACTCGAGTGCCCACGCACCGGCCAGGGGCACGCCGATCACGACGAAGCGCACCAGCCAGCGCGGCTCGAAGCGGTCGCCATCCGAGTGATGGTCTGCCAGCCAGCGCAGGTAGCGTCGGCGCAGGCGCCAGATCTCCACCAGCGTGAAGAGGATCAAGCCCAGGGCGCCCGCGAACACGACGGGCAGCACGTAGGGCTCGTGGATGCTGTCGTTGAAGGCCCACTTGGTGGCGACGTCGGGTAGTAACAGAAAGGCCCAGCTCTGGTACGCGAAGTAGGCGGCACCGGGGGCGAACAGCCACCAGCACCAGGGCGGCGTCGAGCGGTACACCAGGCTGTGCACATGAAGGTAGAGCGTCGGGCCGAACCACAGGGCCAGGTCCATCGGGGCGAAGGTGAGATCCGGCCAGCGATCGTAGGCGCCAGCGAAGCCGATGATCTGGGGCAGCACGCTGATTGCAGCGCAGGCGAAGAAAATTCCTAGCCAGCCTACGGACCGACGCTCCAGCTCACGGCCGTAAAGGTGCCAGAGGCAGACCACGCCACACAGCAGCGGTAGGGCCAGCGCCGTGCTGCGCCAACTCATGACGAGCGGTGTTAGTGAGGCGTCCAAACTGACCAACCTAGGGGGTAAGGGCGTCGACCAAGGCGGGGATCTTCTTCTTCAGGCCGAAGAATCCTGCCTTCGCGTGGGGCCAGGCCAGGGAGTCGTAGTCCCGGCGCAGTTGGATAAGGGTGATGCCCTCGCTGGCTACCGAAGCTGCAAGGTCGTGTAGGGCGCTGCGCGTTGGGCCGATGGGCGCGTAGGCGGTCACCAGCGTTTGCAGATCATGTTCGTGTGCCCAGGTCAGGATGTCACTCATCCATGTGTCAGGGCCGAAGGTGGCCGCATCCAGCCCGTAGTGGTCGGCACCGCGACGCAGCCCCTCGGCGAGGGCACCGTCGCCGAAGGCTGTCTGGGCGGGCCCACGCGGGGGCGCCTCGGATGCGCCGGCGCTCGTGGGTAAGGCCCCGATGGCGACGGGCTTGCTGGGCAAGGCCAGGGACTGGGGGTGGCAGTCCTCCTGGGTGACCAACAGGCCGAGTCGATGACTCGCGGCGGGCGGCGTCGCGGCGAGCTCGAGGGCCACCCGAGGTGGGCGTTCCTCCTCCGATTCGTCGAGGGGCTCGGCCTGCGTGTTGAGTTGGCGAGCCGGATTGAAGCGGCCGTTGGTGTACTTGGCGATGTTGTCCGGGCGGGCGAGGTAGTGCTTGCCGCGGGTGTGCAGCCCCCCGACCCAGCGCCAAGACAAGGTGTTGGAGGCGGGGTCAGCATCCAGCAGGTGCTCGTAGAAGAAGGCGGCGCCGAGCGACCAGGGCAGTTGTAGGGTGAAGATCCAGATCGATGCGAACCACATGCGGGCGTGATTGTGCAGGTAGCCGGTCTGCACCAGCTCCTGGACCCAGGCGTCGAAGCAGTCGATGCCCGTGCGCGCGGAGACCGCCTGCACGTAGCGTTCGCGCAGGGCGCGGTCGGTGTCGAGACGGACCTGATCCTCCGTGAGGGCCGCGAGCCAGCCGGTCCAGGCGTCGGGATGCTGTTCCAGCCAACCCTTGAAGTAGGTGCGCCAGTACACCTCCTGTACGAACTTCTCCGCATCGCCGAGGCCGTGCTGGCTTATGGCCGCCTGCACCACCTCCTGTTCCAGCAGCAGGCGGTGGCGCAGCCACGGCGACAGGCCGGAGACGTTGCGTCGGTGCTCCGGCCCTTCGTCGTGGTTGCGCGTGCGTGCGTAGTGGTTGCCCGCGTTCGGTAGGAAGCGCGCTAGCGCCTCTTGGGCGGCTTGCTGGGTCGGTTGCCAGGAGGGGAAGTTCATCGGGAACACCGTCGGATCACTCTGCTGAGAGCCTTCGCCCGGTAGGGCCGAGCGGAGTCTGGGCGGGCCCACAAGGTGCCGCCTCGCGCGACACTGTCCCTGGCCCTTAGGGTAGCGCGGTGTCAGCGGACCGGGGGTAGCATGGCGGCAACGCCCAACGCTTGCAGGCCCTTCATGACCGCTCATCCCTGTCCTCCGCCCCACGACGCCGCGACACCGCGCAGTGATGCCCTGAGCCGCTTCATCCGCCCGAAGGCGAAGGATATCGGTGAGTTCGAGGTACGGCGGGTCTTGCCCGCCGGCCGCTGCCGCTCGGTGGGTCCGTTCATCTTCTTCGACCACATGGGCCCCGCCGCCTTTGCGCCCGGCAAGGGGATCAACGTGCGGCCCCACCCCCACGTGTGCCTGTCCACCATGACCTACCTGTTCGAAGGCGAGATCATGCATCGGGACAGCCTCGGCTACGCGCAGCTGATCCGTCCTGGTGCGATCAACCTGATGCGCGCGGGTCGCGGCATCGTGCATTCCGAGCGGGCGGGGCCGGATCTGCAGGCGCCGTCGCGGCTGGACGGCATCCAGACCTGGATGGCCCTGCCGGCCGAGCATGAGGAGGCGGAGCCGGCCTTCGATCACTATCCGGCGGAGACGATTCCGGCGGTCGAGGTCGACGGCGTGTCGATTCGGGTGGTGATGGGCGAGGCGCTGGGCGCGCGTTCGCCCGTGCGCACCCTCTCCCCCACCGTGTACCTCGATGTCGTGCTCGGCGCCGGCCAGGCGGTGCACATCCCCCGCGAGTCCCAAGAACTTGCCGCTTACGTTGCCCACGGGTCGATCACCGTGGATGGGCAGGACGACGTCGCCGGCGGGGTGATGGCGGTGGTCGCCGATGGCGCCGATTTCGCTGCGCGAGGGGGAGCGCAGGGGGCCAGACTCATCCTGGTGGGGGGGTCGCCGCTCGGTCCGCGGCACCTGTGGTGGAACTTCGTGGCCAGCGATCCTGCCCGGATTGAACAGGCGAAGCGCGATTGGCGCGACGGTCGTTTCGAAAAGGTGCCGGGGGACGACGAGGAGTTCATTCCTTTGCCGACGTAATCGGCCCTACACTGGGGTCAGACGACAGAGCAGCTGTGCCCTCCGGCCGCTGCCCGTGCGAAGGAGATTTGTCGATGAGCGCCAAGCGCTACCGCTGGTGGGCCCCCGTCGGGCTCCTGTTCCTGAGCTGCGCCGCGTTCGCGCAGGAGTTCGAGGCGGATCCGCCCACCCCGTGCCTCGGCGTCAACGTGCGCGATCTGCAAGACGTGATCTTCGGCAACGCCGCCGGCAGTTGGGAGTACGAGGGCGTCAAGAACGGCGTGCCGGTGGTGAACGTCAATCGTGGGTCGCCGGCAGCGCTCATCGGGCTGCGCATCGGCGACTTCATCGTCTCCATGGACGGGCAGCCGATCTACCTCGCGGGCGAACTGGTCTCGCGCGTGCGGGAACTGCAGATCGGCGAGCGAGTGGAGATCGAGATCTACCGCCGGGGCGAGTTCCTCAGCGCCCGCGGCGTGCTGGGCCAGCTCGTCGGCGACCTGTGCCAGCCAGCCGCGGCCATTCGCCCCCGCAGCCAGTAGGCCCGCCCCCTCTAGGACCTCTGGCCGGACAGAAACTCCAACACGGCCGCCTCCACCTGCGCCGGTTGCTCGGGCAGCAGGGCATGACCCGCTTGCTCCACTTCCACCAGGCGTGCACGAGCGCCGAGCGCTTCGCCTAGGGAACGGCCGTTGGCGGGTGGCGCCATGCGATCGTCCAACCCCTGCACGATCAGCACCGCGACGTCGCTGCCGGGCAGCCACCAATCCTCGAGTTCCGTGCGACCGGCGGCTGTCGCCTGGCCGCGTGCCGTGTCGAGCCACCAGCCGTCAGCCCACGCGCTCGGGTCACTCGCCGGCGAGAAGTTGGCTGCTGCCACCTCGTGCAGGAACGCGTCGGGCGCCATCGGTGTGGAGACGAAGCGACGAAAGGCGTCCACCGCCTCTTCGACCGGCGGCACGCGCCCGCCTGCCGCCAACAGGGCGAGAGAGCGTACCCGCGCGGGGTGATCCGCTTGCAGGCAACGCGCGATGCGGTTGCCGAAGGCATGACCGATGACGTGGGCACGTTCGATGGCGAGGGCATCCAGGGCCGCCGCGGCGTCGTCCGCCAGGGTGTGCAGGGTGAGGTTCTCGAAGGTCGCGTTGTCGCTATGACCAATGCCGCGTGGATCGAGCGCCAGGGTGCGGAATCCCTCACGAACAAGGGCATCGACGAGCGCGTCGAAGTCGGCCCGGCCGCGCCCCAAGGACGGTAGCAGGAGCACGGCGTCGTCGCCTTCGCCGCGCACGTCCACTTCCAGCTCGATGGGGGCAGGTGACGATACGCGGTAGCGGTGAACGGCCACGGGCGTTCTCCTCTCACTTGAGTGATGACTGATCAACTTGTTCGCTGCGCTGCGATCTCAGCGACCTTGTGATGAACCTCACAGTGTCCACGTCGTCGCAGCGCTAGTCTCATAGCACGTCACAGCCAACACGATGGGATCACGGGAACATGGAAGACGAACGAAGCAAGGAAGACACGGTGTTCGACTTCAGCCCCGAGGGCCCGGCCCGCGATGACAGCGACGCTGCCCGTGATGGCTGGGCTGCCTACTCCCGCTGGCTCGCCGCCCTCAAAGCGACCCACCGCCGCGGCCCCCGCTCGGTCGCACCGCCTGACGTGAACCAACGAGAATTACTAGGTCGAAAGGGCGCCTGAGCTCAGGGCTGATCGCCCACCAGGGCCTGAACCTGCGCCAGTCGCGCGTCTCGCTCGGCAACGTCCACGCCGATGACCGTGCAATGCCCGAGCTTGCGCCCCGGGCGGGCCGATTTGCCGTAGTCGTGCAGATGAGCCCCCGGGATGGCCAGTACCTTCTCCGGCGCCGGCATGGTGCCGATGAAGTTGACCATGGCACTCGGGCAGCGCACGGCGACGCTGCCCAAGGGCAGGCCGGCGACGGCGCGGATGTGGTTTTCGAACTGGCTGGTGACCGCCCCCTCGATGGTCCAGTGCCCGGAGTTGTGCACACGTGGTGCCATCTCGTTGGCGAGGAGCTGACCGTCCTTCATGAAGTACTCGATGGTGAGCACGCCGACGTAGTCGAAGCGCGTCATCACCCGCTCCAACTGCTCGCGGGCCGTGGTTTCGAGGGCAGGGTCCACCGGGGCGGGTGCGATCGACGTGCGCAAGATTCCTTCGCGATGCTGATTCAGGCTCAGCGGGTAAGTGCGAATCTCGCCCTCGCGGCTGCGCACGCCGACGATCGAGACCTCGCCGTCGAAGGGAACGAACTGCTCGGCGAGCAGGGGCACGCCGCGCAGGGCTTGCCAGGCGGGCTCGATGTCCGCGGTCTCCCGCAGCACCCGTTGGCCGCGCCCGTCGTAGCCTAGGCGCCTCGTCTTCAGTACCAGGGGAAGACCGAGCGCGTTCACCGCTTCGAACAACTCGTCGAGTTCGTTCACCGGTCGATAGCCGGCCACTCCGATGCCGAGCTCGTCGAAGAGCGTCTTCTCGTTCAGACGGTCCTGACAGGTCTCGAGCGCGTCCACGGGCGGGTACAGCTGCGGCGCCGCCACCTGGCGCAGCACGGGGGCGGGCACGTTCTCGAGGTCGAAGGTGACGACGTCGACCCGTTCCGCCAGCGCCGCGAGGCGCTCGGGATCGCCGAAGTTGCCCAGCATCATCGGCGCGACCTGTCCGCCGCTGGCGCGCTCGTTGGGGTCGAGGATCAGAAACTCCTGCCCGAGGTTATAGCCAGCGAGCACCATCATGCGGGCGAGCTGGCCGCCGCCTACGATTGCGATCTTCATGGGTCAGGATGCCGGTGGAGGTTGGCTGGGATCCGGGTCGCTCAGTACGCGCTCGGTCTGCTCGCGTCGGAACGCGACCAGCGCGGCATGCACCGCGTCGTCCTCATTGGCGAGGATGGCCGCGGCGAGCAGGGCGGCGTTCTGTGCGCCCGCCTGGCCGATGGCGAGCGTGCCCACGGGAATGCCCTTAGGCATCTGCACGATGGACAGCAGGGAGTCCACTCCCGCTAGGGCCTTCGACATCACGGGGACGGCCAGCACCGGTAACTCAGTCTTGGCGGCAGCCATGCCGGGCAGGTGGGCAGCGCCGCCGGCGCCCGCGATGATCACCTTCAAGCCGCGAGCGCGAGCCCCTTCGCAGTACTCGAAGAGCAGGTCCGGTGTGCGGTGAGCGGAGACCACGCGGCTCTCGTGGGCCACGCCGAGGGTGGTCAGCGTGTCGCTGGCCGGTCGCATGGTCTCCCAGTCGGAGCGCGACCCCATGATGATGCCTACTTTTGGTTGCATCCTTTGCATTGTATCACCCGCGGCTGTCGGCTCAGTCGGGGGCGGCGTCCTCGTCCTGCGTCGGCGTGGGCGCTTCGATGCGCTCACGCAGGTGGCGGAACAGGGCGCGGGCCGATCGCGGGGGACGGTTCGCCTCCCGCTCCTGGCGTGCCCGGCGTACGAAATGCCGCAGGGGGGGGCGCTCCAGCTGGGGGAAGCTGGCCAGCAGTTCATCGATCGCCGCGTCGCCCTCGGCCAGGAGACGGTCGCGCCAGCGCTCCAGCGTATGGAAGTGTTGCGTCTGCCCGGCCGCTTCACGCTCGAGTTGGGCCAGGGCCTCGCGGATCGGTTCATGCTCGGCGCGGCGCATGAGTTTGCCGAGGTACTGGTGCTGGCGGCGTAGGGCACCGTGGGAGGTGATGCGTCGGGTCTCGACGATCGCGTCGTGTAGCTTCTCCGGCAGGGGTATCCGCGCTAGCTGTTCGTCCGATAGCTCGACCAATGACACGGCCAGCGCTTGCAGCGCTTGCGCATCGCGTTTGCGTTGGGACTTGCTGGGTCCGTCGTCGTGCTCGAGGTCCTCCATGAGTAGAATCCTACCGGTCTGCATCGATGGGAAGAACCGTATGAACGAAACCGCCCTGGCCGTCACGCAACCCTCGGCCGACGCTGACGAGTTGCAGCGGGTCGTCGAACGCGTCCTGAAGATGGCAGCCGCGCGCGGCGCCAGCCAAGCGGAGGCCGCTGCCAGCGCGGGCGCAGGCCTCGGCGTGACCGTGCGCCTCGGGGACGTGGAGACGCTGGAGCAAACCCGCGACCGGGGGGTCGCCGTGACGGTGTACTTCGGTCAGCGCAAGGCCACGGCGAGTACGGCAGATTTCGCTGATGCCGCCCTCGAGGATACGGTGGCCAAGGCGTGCAGCATCGCCGGCTTCACCGCGGAGGACCCATGCGCGGGCCTAGCTGATCAGGCGTTGATGGCGAGCGAATTCCCCGATCTCGACCTCGATCATCCCTGGGCCCTCGACCCGGACGAGGCGATCGAGTTGGCGAGGCGCTGCGAGGCGACGGCGTTGGCCACGGACGAGCGCATCGACAACTCCGAGGGCGGCTCCGTGCACACGAGCCGTGGCTGTCGCGTCTACGGCAACAGCTGGGGCTTCGTCGGCCGCGGCACCAGCACGCGCCACTCGCTCAGCTGCAGCGTACTGGCGAGCAGCGACGGCAACATGGAGCGCGATTACTGGTACTCCGTGGCTCGGGCGCGCGAGCACCTCGAGTCACCGGAAGCGGTCGGGGAGCGCGCCGCACAACGCACGATCCGGCGCCTCGGCGCGCGCAAGATCGCCACCACCAAGGCGCCCGTGCTGTTGCCGCCGGAGCACTCCCGTGGCCTGGTGGGATCCTTTCTCGGCGCCATTCGCGGCGGCGCTCAATACCGTGAAGCCTCGTTCCTGCTCGATGTGGTGGGCGAGCAGGTGTTTCCCACGTTCGTGCAGATGATGGAACGACCGCACCTACCGGGCGCTTTGGCCAGTGCGAGCTTCGATCAGGAAGGGGTCGCCACGCGCGATCGAGATCTGGTGAGCGACGGGGTGGTGAAGGGTTATCTGCTCTCCAGCTATTCGGCCCGTAAGCTCGGGCTGAGCACCACCGGGCACTGCGGTGGCGCCTGGAACACCCTCGTGCCTGCCGCCACCGCCGACGGTGAGCAGCTGGATTTCGACGCCCTGCTCGCGCGTATGGATCGCGGCTTCCTGGTCACCGAGTTGATCGGTCAGGGCGTGAACATGGTCACCGGGGACTATTCGCGCGGCGCGGCCGGCTTCTGGGTGGAAGGGGGCGAGATTCGCTACCCCGTGCACGAGGTGACCATCGCCGGCAACCTGAGCGCGATGTTCTCGGGCCTGCAGGCGATCGGCACGGACGTGGATCGCCGTGGCGCTGTGCACTGCGGCTCTATCCTCCTGGACGAGATGACGATCGCCGGCGACTGAGCCGAGTCAACCGATCAGCAATTCCAGGGCGCGTCGGTAGCGCGCCACGGTGCCCTCGATGACCTCGGCGGGAAGCGACGGTGCCGGCGCGGTGCGATCCCAGTCGAGGGTCGAGAGGTAGTCGCGCACGAACTGCTTATCGAAGCTCGGCGGGCTGCTGCCCACGGCGTATTCCTCGGCCGGCCAGAAGCGTGAGGAGTCGGGCGTGAGGGCTTCGTCGATCAGGATCAGCTGGTCGCCGTCCATGGCGAACTCGAACTTGGTGTCGGCGATGATGATGCCGCGGGTCGCCGCGTACTCGGCCGCATGCTGGTAGAGGCGCACGGCCACGTCGCGTACCCGCGTCGCGATCTCCTCGCCCACCAGCGCCGCGCACTGCTCGAAGCTGATGTTCTCATCGTGGTCGCCCACTGCGGCTTTGGTGGCCGGCGTGAACAGAGGCTCCGGTAGCCGTTCAGCCTGGCGCATGCCCGGCGCCAGCGCGATCCCGCACACCTCGCCACTCTTCTGGTAGTCCGCCCAGCCCGAGCCGAGGAGGTAGCCGCGCACCACCGCCTCGATCGGCAGGGGTCGCAGGCGACGCACGAGCATGGCGCGCGAGGCGTACGCCTCGGCTCCGTGTTGGGCCAGGAGATCGTGCAGGCCGTCGCGCAGCAGGTGGTTGGGCACGATGTGTTCGGTGCGGTCGAACCAGAAGCCGGAGATGCCGTTCAGCACCTCGCCCTTGCCGGGAATCGGGTCGGGCAGCACCACGTCGAAGGCGGAGAGTCGATCACTGACCACGATCAGCAGGCGCTCCTCGTCCACGGCGTAGACGTCGCGAACCTTGCCGCGGGCGATCAATTCGAGGCCGGCGATGTCGGACTCATAAACGCAGGTCGCAGGGGTGTTCGCTGACATGTTCTCTTCGCTTGGGCCAGGTTCGGGCGCATCGAGGCGCGAGCGCAGAGTATGCCATCCGCGCCGTAGGTGGCGGTCCCTACTGATATCGCGCGGCCAGGGCCGCTAAAATCGCGGTCGCGTAGAGCAAGGTCTATCGATGAACCAAGTGCTATGGGGAAAATTTGCTGGCGGCGTGCTCGGTTTCATGGCCGGGCACTGGCTGGGTGCCATCGTCGGTGTGGTCGTCGGCCACCAGTTCGACGTCGGTCTCTCGCGCCAGCGCGCCGGTCGCGCCGCGGGCGGCCAGGATGTGCGCGAGGTTCAGTTCGAGTTCTTTACGGCCAGCTTTTGGATGATGGGGCACACGGCCAAGGCTGACGGGCGGGTGTCCGAGCAGGAGATACGGGTGGCGCGGGAAGTCATGCAACGCATGCAGCTCAATGAAGAGCAGACCCGCTCGGCGATCACCCTCTTCAACGAGGGCAAGCAGGAGGACTTCGATGCGCCCGCCACCCTGCGCCGCTTTCACGGCAAATGCCGCCACCACCCGGATCTGCTGCGCACCTTTATGGAGATCCAGATTCAGGTGGCGCTCGCGGATGGCGACATCGGCGAGGAGCAATGGGCGGTGCTCACGCGGGCGGCGAGCAGCCTCGGCATCTCGCGCAGTGAGCTGTCGCGCCTGGAGGCATTGGTGCGCCGGCATGGCTCGTCGCAGGCGATGCAGGTGACGCCGACCGAGCGCTTGCAGCAGTCCTACCGCCTGTTGGGGGTGGATCGGGATGCGAGCGATAGTGCCGTGAAGAAGGCCTATCGGCGGCTGATGAATCAGCATCATCCGGATAAGTTGGTGGGAAGGGACATGCCGGAGGAGATGGTGCGGCTGGCCGAGGAGCGTACGCGGCAGATTCGCGAGGCATACGACACCATCCGCTCCTCCCGCTCCTGAGGGGGTTCAGGGGGCGCAGCTCCGCGTTGGGGCGGGGGGCGAGAAATGCTCACGTAGGCAGCCTACGCTCCGCTTTCTCGCCCCCCACCCCGCCTTGATCTGCACCCCCTGAACCCCCTCAGGCGTCCATTTCGGTGTCGGCGCATCGCTGCGCTCGCGCCTGGCGGCTTCGCTGCGCTCGCCTTGGGGTGAGCGGTTCGCAAGACTTATGGGGAGTTGGTTATGGGGTTTGTGATTGCGCCTTCTATCTTGTCGGCTGACCTGGCTCGGTTGGGGGATGAGGTGGCGGCGGTGTTGGGGGCTGGGGCGGACGTGGTGCACTTCGATGTGATGGACAGTCACTACGTGCCCAATCTGACCTTTGGGCCTGAGATCGCGCGAGCCTTGCGGGGCTATGGGATAACGGCACCGTTGGATGTGCACCTGATGTGCCGGCCGGTGGATCGGTTGATCGGCGAGTTCGCTGAGGCGGGTGCCGATTGGATTTCCATCCATCCGGAGGGGACGGATCATCTGGATCGTAGCTTGAGCCTGATCCGCGAGAGCGGTGTGAAGGCGGGGGTGGCGCTGAATCCGGCGACGCCCATCGACTGGTTGGACCACGTGATGGATCGGATCGACCTGATCCTGGTGATGTCCGTGAACCCGGGTTTCGGTGGGCAGAGCTTCCTGCCTTCGGCGTTGCCGAAGATCCGAACCTTGGCATCACGCATCGCCCAGGCGGATCACCCCATTCGCTTGCAGGTGGACGGGGGTATCAAAGTGAACAACATCGCCGAGGTGGCGGCCGCAGGTGCCGATGCCTTCGTGGCGGGGTCAGCGATCTTCGGGGCGGACGACTACGCGGCAACGATCAGCGCGATGCGCGAAGCGTTGGCGGGCAGTGGTACTTGAGAGATGCGCGGAGTGCGCGACCCTTTAGTCGCGCACCCCGAGCGAACGCGGGTCAGCGAGCGATGGGCTCGGCCGGCTGCTGATTGCGCATGTTGTAGACGACGATCGTCTTGCCGCTGGCGGTGATCAGGCCCTGCTCCTCGAGCACCTTCAGCACTCGGCCAGCCATCTCACGCGAGCAACCGACCAGGCGCGCGAGCTCCTGACGGCTCACCTTGATCTGCACACCAAAGTTATCAGGATGGCCCAAAGCATCGGGCTCACCACACAGATCCATTAGGGCGTGGGCGATGCGACCGGTCACGTCGACGAAGGCGAGGTCGCCGAGCTTGCGGTTGGTGCGGTCCAGGCGGCTCGCGAGCTGCGTGGCCAGTTCGAACACCAAACCCGGGCTCTCGCTGGCGATCTGGCGGAAGCACGGGTAGGTCATCTCGGCGATTTCACAGGCGCGGCGGGTACGCACCCAAGCGGAGCGGGCGGGCTGCTCGTAGAACAAGCCCATCTCGCCGAAGAACTGTCCCTTGTTGAGATAGGCGAGCACCATCTCGTTGCCGTCTTCGTCTTCGATCATCACTTCGACGGAGCCGTCGACAATGTAGTAGAGGGTGTCGGGTACGTCGCCGGCATGAATCACGACCGTCTTCGACGGCACGGTGCGGATGCGGCAATAGCTCAAGAAGCGATTGATCGCTGGGATATCGCTCAGGGGCTTGGCGGGGTTCGCAAGGTTTTCCATCGGTGGCCTCTCGGACGCTGGCTGAAAACGTGCGGTAGCTCTCGCGTGGCACGTCTCCTGGGTGGCTGCTGCCTGGTTTGCGGAAGTGGAACACGGCACGCCGCGTTGTCACCTACCGACCTTGCGGCCGGCTTACGTTGCCTAGTATCGGCAGCCCTGCCGGTTACTGAAGGTTCCGTCACACCTGACGCCCGGCGAATGTGAACCGGGCACGCCGTTCCCCCAAACGGCCTCGCAGCTGCGATCGTCCTCGCGCCAAGGGAAGCGCGTCATCGCGTCGTCGATTAGACGTAATTGATGTAGGCCGCGTCGTGACGCGGGTCTCATTTGATCGAGAGACCGCCAAGCGTTGGCGACATGTGGCGTGTTCGGCGTCAGATCCAGTACGCCGCGCGCGTCATCACCTTGGCGACCTGACGCATTACACCGCGCACGGGCCCGGGCAGTTCACTGCCACCGGCGGCCATCGCTTCGGCGCCGTGACGCACCTCGTCGGCTTGCATCTGCTCGAGGATGGCGCGACTGCGGGCGTCGCCGGCGGGCAGGCGGGCGAGGTGTTCGCTGAGATGCTCCTCCACTTGGCGTTCCGTCTCGGCGACGAAGCCGAGGCTCCAACGATCACCGCTCGCGCCAGCGGTGGCGCCGATCGCGAGCGAGCCGAGATACCACAAAGGTGCGAGCGCACTGGTGGCGCCCCCGAGTTCCTGGAGTCGCACCTCGCACCATTCCAAATGGTCCCGTTCCTCCTCGCCCGCGGCTACCATGTGAGCGCGAATCTGCGGGTCGCGGGCGGTGGCGGCCTGACCTTGGTAGAGCGCCTGGGCAGCCACCTCGCCCGCGTGATTCACGCGCATGAGGCGGATCGCCAGTTCGTGTTCCCTCGCGCTCAGTTCGAACTGGGGATCGGCGGGCTCGCCCTGCGGCACCGGGCGGCCAGAGGCGGTCGGCGTGGTGGTGGCGTCGGCGGCGGTCGGGCCTGCCACCTGGCGCAGGAAACGGTCGCCGAGCACCAGGAGGCGATCGGCCAGGGTCAGATGTGAGCGCATCGGAGCATTGTAAAGGGTCGTGGAACGGACGGGCAGAGGCGGCATTTCGCTGGTATGATGCGCCGCCACACGGTTGTGATCGCACCGTGTCATCACGAACACGACTACTACGAGGAACTCTCATGGGACGCTTCAGCGGGCACCAGTCCAGCATCTTGCGCCGTCGCGCGGCGCCGATTCTTACCTGTCTCCTGGTCGGCGTACTTTCCTTTGGCGCGCAGGCGCAAGAAGAGGAAGAAAAGGGCTTCTCAGGTACTGCGAAGCTGGGTTTCGCGGCCACCACCGGTAACGCCGACACCTCCAGTCTCACGGCTGGACTGGGCACGGTCTACGCCGCTGGGCGGTGGCGTCATGAGTTTACCGCCAATGCCCTGCGGGCCACCGCGGACGACCAGGACACGGGTGAGTCGGAGACCACCGCTGAGCGCTATCAGGCGGGCTACCAGGCGAACTGGGCCATCAACGACAAGAGCTACCTGTTCGGTCGCTTCAACTTCGATCGCGACCTCTTCAGCGGGTTCGAGCGCCAGATCACCGAGACGGTCGGCTACGGGCGCACCTTCATCGATAACGGCACCCACCTCCTGGCCGGTGAGGTCGGTGGCGGTGCCACCCAGCAGAAGCGCAACGACGGCACCGACTTCAACCAGGCCATTGCCCGCGCCGCCGTGCGCTACACCTGGAACTTCAGCGAAACGGGTTCCTTCAACCAGCGGTTTTCCGTGGAGGGTGGAAGCGAGAACACGCTGTTCGAGTCGGTCACGGAAGTGAAGGCGACGCTGGTGGGGAACGTCGGGCTCGGCCTGTCCTACACCCTGCGCAACAACTCCGACGTGCCCGAGGGCTCGGCCTCGACCGACACCTTCACGGCGGTCACGCTTCAATACGACTTCTGAGTCGCCTATCGGTGCCTGCGGCGGGCGAGTGATCGCCCGCCCGCAGGTCCGTCGTGTTGGCCTTGTCAGAGGCCCAACCCGGCCCTATACTTGCCGGCTCCTTACCATCCAGCCATCCCGGTATCACCGCAGATGATGAAAATGACGGTTTCCGCCAAGCCCGCTGAGGTGCGACGCGACTGGTTCCTGGTCGACGCCACCGACAAGACGCTCGGCCGTCTCGCCACCGAGATCGCCAGCCGATTGCGCGGCAAGCACAAGCCCATCTACACGCCTCACGTGGACACGGGCGACTACATCGTGGTGGTCAACGCGGAGAAGATCCGCGTCACCGGCAACAAGTCCAGCGACAAGATGTATCACCACCACACGGGGTACATCGGTGGCCTGAAGACGCGCAACTTCAACCAGATGATCGAGCGTGCGCCCGAGCGCGTGCTCGAGATCGCGGTGAAGGGCATGCTGCCGAAGGGTCCCCTGGGCCGGCAGATGTATCGCAAGCTGAAGGTATTCGCCGGCAGCGAACACAAGCACGAAGCCCAGCAGCCCCAGCCGCTGGACATCTGAGCGACGGCGAGAGCTATTAGCAAATGAACATGCAGAGCAATTATTACGGCACTGGCCGCCGCAAAACCTCCACCGCCCGCGTCTTCGTGCGCCCCGGCACCGGAGAGTTCACGGTTAACCGCGTCCCCCTGGACCGTTTCTTCGGCCGTGAGACCGCGCGCATGATCGTCATGCAGCCGCTGGAGCTCACCGAGCTGGTCGGTCGCTTCGATGTCACCGTCACGGTGACGGGCGGCGGCACCACGGGCCAGGCCGGCGCCATTCGCCACGGTCTCACCCGTGCCCTCATGCAGTACGACGAGCAGCTGCGCTCGCCCCTGCGCAAGGCCGGTTACGTGACCCGCGACGCCCGTGAGGTAGAGCGCAAGAAGGTCGGTCTGCGCAAGGCTCGTCGCGCCACCCAGTTCTCGAAGCGCTGATCCCGTTTCGGCGCCTCGGTACCGCCTACTGGGGGATCGTCTAGTGGTAGGACTACGGACTCTGACTCCGTCAACCTAGGTTCGAATCCTAGTCCCCCAGCCAACACCAAACGCCCCCGCTCGTCGGGGGCGTTTTCATTTGTGCCCTGAGGAGGCGGCGAACCTCTTCGTCAGGTGCTCCCGCCCCCAGCGGTGCTGGATCACGACTCTCGCCGCGCCTGCCCTGTTAGCCTATGTCCGTCGCGCCCCGGCCTCCGTGCAGCAGCTTGGGGCGCTTATCCACTCGAGGATGCGGCATGAGTGGTGTCGGTAACGACAGCCTGGCGGGTAGCAGCGGCCACTATCTCCAACGGGAATTCCACGACCTGCTGTCCTCTGATCGTGGAGTGCTCGAATTCCTGAGTGCCGGCTGCCTCGACGGTATCTGGTATTGGGATCTGCTGCAGCCCGAACACGAGTGGATGAGTCGCAGCTTCTGGGAGACCCTAGGCTACGATCCCCTGGACAAGCCGCATCTGTCCTCTGCGTGGCAGGACATCATCAATCCGGATGACCTCCAACTGGCCTTGGAGAACGCCAAGCGCCACTTCGAAGATCCCGCGCACCCCTACGATCAAATCGTCCGTTACCGCCACACCGAGGGCCACACGGTGTGGATACGCTGTCGTGGTCTCGCGGTGCGCGATGCGCAAGGGCAGCCGCGCCGCATGCTCGGGGCGCACACTGATGTGACCGAACTGAAGCGGGCTGAGGAGGAACTCAGGCTGAGGACCCAAGAGCTCGACTTGATTCTGGAGCACATGCCCGCTCGAATCTGGTTGAAGGACGACGCGAACAAAATTATTCGCTGCAATCGGGCGGCGGCCATCTCGATGGGTTTCGAAGACGAAGAGCAGTTGCGCGGCAGTGACACCTACGAATTGTTCCCGGCCATGGCGCAGAAGTACCACGATGACGATCTGGCCGTCCTCGACTCAGGGCAGGCAAGGCTGAACATCGAGGAGCGCTACACGCCGCGGGATGGTGCCAGCGCTTGGATCAGCACGGACAAGGTGCCGGTGGAGACGGAGCGCGGGGAGCGCCGCCTGCTTGTGATGTCGACCGACGTGACCGAGCGTATCGCGCGTGAACAACGCTTGTCGCAGCTCAACG
>JBCBZW010000050.1 GCA_039815145.1 Pseudomonadota bacterium | reverse complement strand
GTTAGCCCTGGCCGTCGCTGCTGGCCGGCGCGCTGACGCTGGCCGACGCATCTTCGGTCTCACTCGCGCCTTCGATGGCCACGAGGTAGTCGATCACGCGCAGCAGGTTCGGGTAGCTGCCCGCCATGGTGGCGTCCGTGCGGTACTTACCGTTCACGTACACCGAGGGCACGCTCTGCAGGCGGTAGCGCTGGGCCATGGTGGCGCTCTTCTTCAGCTTCGCATCCACCGGGAAGGACGCCATGGCCTTCTCGAAAGCGGCCTTATCGACGCCTTGATCGGTGAAGAACGCGGTGAGGGCCTTCTCCGTCATCAGGCGGTTCTTGCGCACGTGGAACTCGCGGAAGAACTCCCCGTGCACATCTTCCAGCACGCCGAGCGCCTCGGCGGCGTAGTAGGCCTGGGCGTGCAGCTGGGCGACGCGGTTGAAGCTCGCCGGCACGCGCACGAAGTTCACGTTGGCAGGCTTTTTCTCCAGCCAGTTCTCCACGTGCGGCTCGAAGCTGAAGCAATGCGGGCAGCTGTACATAAAGAACTCGGTGACCTCGACGGTGCCTGCGGGGCTGGAGGTCGGCTGCGCCTGGGGCAGGCGCTCGAAGTGCACGCCCTCCTGGAACAGGGCCTGGGCGAGCCGGGTGGGTGCTTCGTCAGCACAGGCGGCGCCGGTGAAGGCGGTAAGGGCGGCCAGGGTGAGGCCGGCGAGGAACTTCATATTCTTTCTCCCTGAATGATGGGCGATCGCTTGTCGCCCTGGGTCGTCGCTAGCTCTGACGGCCATGGCTGGCGGAAGTTCGGCGGCCCCCATTTGCTCGGGGCCGCCGCGCCAAGCCGGTACGAGGGTCAGTGAAGGCCCTGCAGGTAGCCGGCCAGGGCATCGATCTCGGCGTCCGTCAGGCGCTGGGCGATGGCGCCCATGATCGGGTGCTCGCGCTCGCCGGAGCGATAGTTCTTCAGCGCGCTGGCCGTGTAAGCGGCGTGCTGGCCGCCGACCGCGGGCATCAGGGCGCCGGGGTTGCCGCGGCCGTTCGGGCCATGGCAGCCCATGCAGGCCGTGAGGCCAGTGGTGGCGTTGCCGCCGCGGTAGAGCTTCTCACCCTTCTCCACGGTGCCTTCGACGGCGCCGGGCACCTTCAGCGGCTGGCTGGAGAAGTACGCGGCCAGGTCCTTGATGTCCTCATCCGACAGATTGACTGCCTGGGAGGACATGAGCACGTTCTTGCGCTGACCGGAGCGGAACCACTCGAGCTGCGTAATGATGTACGCGGCGTGCTGGCCGGCGAGGGCGGGCCATTCGGGGTTCAGGCTGTTGCCGTCGGCGCCGTGGCAGGCAGCACAGGTGGCAGATTTTGCCTTACCGGCGTCTGCCGAACCGGCGGCGTGGGCTCCGCCCATCAGCAGGGCAGAGGCGGTGACCAGGGCGAGAGCCCAGTGCTTTGCTGCAATATGCATACTCTTTAATGCTCCGTTCCGATATCGTTGCGGTGCGCCACGGGGCGCGAATTGTACAGGAAAGGGGGCGCCCATGAACGCGACCGGGAGCCCATCCCTGCCACTCGCAAACTTTCTTACGAGCGCGGCCGACGTTCGGGGATTTCCCCACGATTCTGGTCGTGAAGTCGTATTCGCGGGACGCTCCAATTGCGGCAAGTCGACCGCGATCAACGCCATCACCAACCGCCGAGGCCTGGCCCGCACCAGCAAGACGCCAGGGCGCACCCAGCTCATCAATTTCTTCGACCTCCAGGACCTCGGCCGCCTGGCAGACCTGCCGGGCTACGGCTTCGCCCAGGTGCCGCCGAAGGTGAAGGCGCAGTGGGCCCAGCTGATGGAGGCCTACTTCGCCGAGCGTCGCTCCCTCGTCGGCATGATGTTGATCATGGACGCCCGTCGCCCGCTCGGCCCCTTCGATCGGCAGATGCTGGCCTTCGCGCAAGCGCACGAGCCCGAGATACACGTGCTTCTCTCCAAGGCTGACAAGCTCAATCGCAACGAATCCACCCGCACCCTGGCGGCCGTACGGCGCGAATTGGGTGACGGCGTGGGGGTGCAACTGTTCTCAGGTCTGCGCCGGGTGGGCGTCGACGAAGCGCGTCAGGTCACCCGTCGGTGGCTGGAGGGGGATTCGGCCGCCGCACCTGATTCGATTCGGGCGGGAGAGTCGACTTGACCTGGGGCCTGAACTTTGGGAAAAAAACCCCGGTGGCCGCAGGGGAATTACAGCCACCGGGGTCAGCGGTGTCGCGCCTGGCCGGGGAAAGCCAGGCCGCGGAGCCCGTCTAGGGAGAACAACGGGCAAGCGCACTAACAACGCTCACAGGTATAGATGCGGCGAGGCACCGAAGAGTTCCACCCGCAGCACAAAATTTATCAGTGGGCCTCTTCCCAGTTCTGCCCGCTACCCGCCTCGACTTTCAGCGGTACCGCCAACTCGGCGGCGCCGCTCATTCTTTCCTTGAGGCCCTCGCTCACAGCGCTCACCGCGTCTTCGGTGACTTCCACTACCAGTTCGTCGTGAACCTGCATGATCAGGCGCGCGTCGTTGGCGAACTCGTCGCTCAACCAGCTTTCCACGGCGATCATGGCCCGCTTGATGATGTCTGCGGCCGTGCCCTGCATGGGCGCGTTGATGGCGCTGCGCTCGGCGTACTGACGGCGCTGATAGTTACGCGAATTGATCTCCGGTAGATACAGGCGTCGGCCGAACACGGTCTCCACGTAGCCGTCCTCGCGGGCCTGTGCTCTCGTCTCGTCCATGAACGTGCGCACGCCCGGATAGCGCTCGAAGTAGCGATCGACGTACTCGCGGGCGGCGGACTGGGCGATGCCGAGCTGGCGGGCCAGGCCGAAGGGCGACATGCCGTAGATGAGACCGAAGTTGATCGCCTTCGCCGAACGGCGCTGATCGCCAGTCACCTCGTCCACGGTGAGCGCACCGAAAACCTCGGCGGCCGTGGCCTGGTGGATGTCGCGGTCCTCGGCGAAGGCGCGCACAAGGCTCTCGTCGGCGGACAAATGGGCCATGATGCGCAGCTCGATCTGACTGTAGTCCGCGGAGATCAGCTGCCAGCCGGGCGCGGGCACGAACGCGCGCCGCACGCGCCGCCCCTCTCGCCGCCGGATGGGGATGTTCTGCATGTTCGGGTCGGCCGAGGAGAGGCGCCCCGTGGCGGCCACGGCCTGGTGGTAGGTGGTGTGGACACGCCCGTCCTTGGCCGAGGCGACCCGCGGCAGGCTATCGATGTAGGTGGACTTGAGCTTGGCCAGCGCCCGGTGCTCGAGGATCAGGCGCGGCAGGGCGAAGTCCTGCGATAGCTCCTCCAGCACATCCTCCGCCGTGGAGGGTTGGCCGCTCGGCGTCTTGCGGCTCACGGGCAGGCCCAGCTTGCCGAAGAGGATCTCCTGCAGTTGCTTGGGAGAACCGAGGTTGAAGGTCTCGCCGGCTTCCTCGAAGGCCTGGGCCTCCAAGGTCTTCAGCTGGGCGCCGATCTCCTTGCCCTGCTGGGCCAGCTGCTCCGCGTCCACCAGCACGCCTCGCGCTTCCATGCGTCGGAGCACGTCCGCCAAGGGCAGTTCGAGTTCGCGATAGAGGGTGGCCAGGGCGGGCGTCGCCTCGAGCTGCGCGCTGAGCGTGTCGTGCAGGGCCGGCATGGCGCCCGTGCGCGGCGCGATCCACTCGGCGGCGCGTTCGATCTCGAGCTCGTCGAAGCCGAGTTGCTTCGCCCCCTTGCCGGCGATCGACACGTAGTCGTCCAGGGCCAGGCCACCGTACTTGAGGCCCAGCTCATCGAGCGTGTGGCGCCCGGTGGTGCTGTTCACCACGTAGGAGGCAAGCATGAGGTCGCTATCGATCGCGCTAGGTGTGACGTCCCAGTGGGCGAGCACATGGCCCAAGCGCTTCACATCGTGGGTGACGAGGGAGGGTGCGCTCCCCTCGAGGAGCGGGCGTAAGGCTGCTACCACGCCGTCAGCGGCGAGTTGCTCGGGGACGCCGGGGTAGCGATGCCCAGTCGGCACGTAGGCCACCTGAGCACCTCCTTCCCAGGCGATGGAGAAGCCGACCAGCTCCTCGGCGCTCTGGTGCTCGGGGCGCAGCGTGTGCACGTCGATGGCGACGCGGTTTTGCCCGCTGAGTGCGTCGAGCAGGCCTTGGAGTGCGGCGTCGTCCTGGATCAGCTGGAGGGTGCGTTCGCTGGGGGCGTCACCCTCGGCCGCAGCGGGTTGCGTGTGCGCCGCGCCTGGTGCGTCGTGGGGCAGTGCTCGCAGCAGCGTGCCGAACTCGAGTTCCGTGTAGAGCGAGCGCAGGGCGCTCACATCGGCGGTCTCGCGGGCTAGGGTGGTGGCGCTGACCTCCAGCTCGACGTCGCAGCGGATCGTCGCCAGCTGACGGGATAGATAGGCATCCTCGCGGTGCTCGAGGAGCTTCTCGCCGATGCGTTTCGCGCCGCGCACCTTGGCCTCGGCGAGGTTCTCGATGTTGGCGTAGATGCCGTCGAGGTCGCCGAAGGTGCCGAGGAGGCCGGCGGCGGACTTCTGGCCTACGCCGGGCACGCCGGGGATGTTGTCCGAGGTGTCGCCGACGAGGGCGAGGTAGTCGACGATCTGCTTTGGTTGCACGCCGAACTTCGCCACCACCCCGTCGCGGTCGAGCTGGGTGTCGAACATGGTGTTCACCAACCGGACCTCGTCGTTGACCAGTTGGGCCATGTCTTTGTCGATGGTGGACACCACGGTCTTCCAGCCGGCAGCCCGCGCCTGGGTGCACAGGGTGCCGATGACGTCGTCCGCTTCCACCCCCTGCACCTGCACGATCGGTAGCCCCAGGGCCTTGACGGTGGCGTGCAGGGGTTCGATCTGCACTTTCAGGTCGTCGGGCATGGAGGGGCGCTGGGCCTTGTACTCCGCGTAGAGCTCGTCGCGGAAGGTCTTGCCGCGCGCGTCGAACAGCACGGCGATGTGGGTGGGTTCGGTCTCCTGCAGGAACTTATTGAGCATGTTGACCACGCCGTAGACGGCCCCGGTGGGGCGGCCATCGGCGCTGGTCAGGGGCGGCAGGGCATGGAAGGCGCGGTAGAGGTAGGAGGACCCGTCGATGAGGTAGAGGGTGCCGGTCTTGTTGTCTTTCTTCGCTGCCATGGGCTCTGAGCCTAACCTCCGCTGGCGGCATCCACGCTGCCGGGGGTGCCCGGCGCGAGGTGTTCACCGCGCATTAATCCTTCGAGCGACTCGCGCTCACGCACCAGATGCACATCCGCCCCGTCGATCAGCACCTCGGCGGCCAGGGGGCGGGCGTTGTAGTGCGAACTCATGCTCGCGCCGTAGGCGCCGGCCTCGCCGACGGCGAGCAGCATCTTCGGGGCCAGCGGCAGGCTGCGGTCGCGGCCGATGAAGTCGGCGCTCTCGCAGACCGGGCCCACCACGTCGCAGCGCGTGAGCTCGCTGTGGGCGGTCTTCTCCTCAACGGGCACGATGGGGACCTCGGCGCCGTACAGGGCGGGCCGAAGAAACTCGTTCATGCCGGCGTCCGTGAGGGCGAAGGTCCGTTCGCCGTTGCGCTTCACGTAGTGCACGCGGGTCAGCAGCACCCCGGCCTCGGCGACGATGGAGCGCCCCGGCTCGATCACGATCTCGCGCGGTCGACGGCCCCGATTGACCGTCTCCACCAAACACTTCACATAGGCATCGACGCCCGGGCTGCGTTGATCGTCGTCGCCGTCCAGGCCGAGGCCGCCGCCCAGATCGAGGTGGTCGATGATGATGTCGTGCTTCGTCTCGAGTTCGTCGGCGAGCGCCACCAGGGCCGACGCCGCGCTCGCGAACGCGTCGAGCTGGCGGATCTGCGAGCCGATGTGGCAGGCGATACCGCTTATCTGCAGGGAGGTGAGGTCGCCAGCGCGCCGGTAGAGGGCGGGCGCCTCGCCGATCGGGATGCCGAACTTGTGGTCGCTGAGCCCGGTGGCGATGTAGGGGTGCGTATCGACGCTGATATTGGGGTTCACGCGCAGCGCCACGCGCGCTTGCACGCCGGCCTGCTCCGCGAGTTCAGCGAGCGTGTCTAGCTCCGCCGCGGACTCCACGTTGAAGCACCTGATGCCGCGGGCGAGGGCCGTGGCGAGGTCGTCCGGTGTCTTGCAGACGCCGGAGTAGACCACCCGCGAAGGGTCTGCACCCGCGGCGAGCACGCGCGCCAGCTCGCCGATCGAGACGATATCGAAGCCAGCGCCGGCGTCCGCCAGCTGCTGCAGCAGGGCGATGTTGCCGTTCGCCTTCACCGCGTAGCAGATCAGGTGGGGGTGGTCGGCGAAGGCGCGGTCGTAGGCGGCCCAGGCGTCGAGCACCATGCGCTTGGAGTAGACCCAGCACGGGGTGCCGTAGTGATCGGCGATCGTCGCGAGGCTCACCCGCTCACAGTGCAGGGTGCCGTCGCGCGAGACAAAGGCGTCGTCGACCAGGGACGCCATCAGCTGCCGGCCTCCTCGTCACGCTCCTCGTCCTCCGCCGGCGTCGCCGGCTGCTCCGCCGGATCGGGCGTGCCGGGCAGATACAGGGCGCCACGCTGGCCACAGGCGCTGACCGCCACCGCGAGCAAGAGGACGAGGCCCAGGCGGGGCAGCAGGAGGCCCATCACGCCCCGCCGCTGCCGAGGATGGCCATGGTGAGGCGGCTGGTGCACACCAGGCGCTCCCGTTCGTCGACGATGTCGATCTGCCACACGTGGGTGCTGCGCCCGAGGTGATGGGGTGTGGTCCGCCCGGTCAGCAGGCCCTCGCGCACGCCGCGCACGTGGTTGGCGTTGATGTCGAGTCCGACGCAAGGCGTCTCGGGGCCCACGACGAGGCTCGCCGCGGTGCTGCCCAAGCTCTCCGCCAGCGCCACCGACGCACCGCCATGGAGCAGGCCGAAGGGCTGGCGCGTGCGTGGGTCCACGGGCATGGTGGCCCACAGGGCGTCATCGCTCACGGCGGTGAACGTGATGCCGAGGTGGGCGAGGAGCGTATCCTGCGACATCCCATTCAACTGCTCTAGGCTCGGGGCAGACTTCCAGATCATTCAGTGTGCTCGTGGCGGAAACCTTAGCCTGCGAAGCATACACAACCGCTGCCGGCGGTGGCTGAGGGGACAAACGATCGGGGGAACGTTTGTCGGCGTCGGCGGCTATACTTCGCACGCGAGTGAACACCCGGGGAGCGGGCCTTGTTAGAGCGGATCGAGTTGGAGTACCGAGGCGGTGGTGATGCGCCGCGCAGTTCGAACGACGGGGCCGGTGCACCGGTGGCGGGCAGCGTCATCTGGATGCACGGCCTGGGCGCAGACGGTCATGACTTCGAGCCGATCGTGCCGGAGCTGGACCTGCCCCAGGGCCTATTGGTGCGCTTCGTCTTCCCCCACGCACCCCAGCGCGCCGTGACCATCAACAACGGCTTCGTCATGCGCGCCTGGTACGACATCTACGCCCTTGATCGCCTCACCCAGCAGGACGAGGACGGCATCCGCGAGAGCGCGGCGGCAATCGATGCCCTCATCGACGCGGAGATCGAACGCGGCGTGCCAGCCTCGAAGATCGTGCTCGCCGGCTTCTCCCAGGGAGGCGTGCTGGCCTACTACACGGGCCTGCGCCGCACCCAGCCCCTGGCCGGGGTGGTGGCCCTCTCCTGCTATCTGCCCTTCGCGGGCGGTTTGGCCTCGGCCCTGCCGGACGGTGGCCCTGACGCCCCACCGGTGTTCGCCGCCCACGGCACCCAGGACCCGACGATACCCGTAGCCCTCGGCGAGGCGGCCCGGGATGTACTCATCGACCGCGGCTACACGGTCACCTGGAAGCGCTACGCGATGGGCCACTCCGTGTGTCTGGAGGAGGCGCGCGCCGTCGGCAGTTTCATCGCCGAAGCGATCGGCGCCGGCTGAGGCCGACGCCGGCCCGCCAGGGTCAGCGCGCCGCCTCGCTCGACGGCGCGTGCCGTTCGAACCACGCCAGGATGTTGTCCACCTTGGCGATAAGCTGCGAAGGCCGGCGGGCGATGCCGTGGGAGGCCCCCGGGATGCGCACCATCGCCGTGTCCACGCCGCGTAACTTCAGCGCCTGATAATACTGTTCGCTCTCGGAGATCGGCGTGCGGTAGTCCTGCTCACCGGTGAGCAGCATGGTCGGCGTCTTCACGTTGCCCACCAGCGAGAGCGGCGAACGTACCCAATAGCTGTCCGGATCTTCCCAGGGCATGGAGGCGAACCAGTAGCGGGTGAAGTAGGGGTATCCGTCTGCCGTGAGGGAAAAGCTGAGCCAGTTGATTACGGGCTTGGCCACCACGGCGGCGCGGAAGCGATCGGTCTTGCCCACGATCCACGCCGTCAGCACGCCGCCGCCCGAGCCACCGGTCACGTAGAGCTGATCTTCATCGATCATGCCGCGGGCGACGACGGCGTCTACGCCGGACATCAGGTCGTCGTAGTCCTCACCCGGGTACGCGTGGTGGATCTCCTGGGCGAAGGCCTGGCCGTAGCTCGTGCTGCCGCGGGGATTGGTGTAGAGCACGAAGTGACCGGCGGCTGCGTAGAGCTGTACTTCCGCGGAAAATACCGGTCCGTAGGCGGAGTGAGGGCCGCCGTGGATCTCGAGGATGAGGGGGTAGGTCTTGCCCTTCTCGTAGTGCGGTGGGTAGACCAGCCAGCCCTCGATCTCCAGCTCATCGGCGCTCGACTTCCAGGTCAGGCGCTCCACCCGGCCGAGGGCGCGATGGCCGAGAAGATCCTCGTTGAGCATGGTCATGCGCTGCTCGCGCTCGCCGCGGCGTACGTAGATGTCCGCCGGGCGCAGGGCGCCGCTCCCGCTGGTGTAGGCGATGGTGCCGCCCGCGACGGAGAAGCCGCCGCTGGTGTAGGGGCGGCCGAGGGTGGTGCCGCCGAGATCTTCGGCGACCACCCGCCGGTCTTTTCCGTCCGGGCGAATCGCCGCCACGTGGGTGCGGCCGTGATCGTCGAACTGGAACCACAGGTTGCCGTCGTCGCCCCATTGGATGTTGCCGACGGAGCGGTCGAAGTCGTCCGTCAAGGGGCGCGGATCGCTACCGTCCGCATTCATTAGGTACAGGCGGGTCTGCTGGCTGCTGAGGCGCTTGTCGTCGAAGCCGAGGTAGGCGATCTGGCGACCGTCCGGCGAGGGGCGTGGGCTCGTGTCCGGGCCGTCGCGATCGGAGGTGAGCTGGGTGAGGGCGCCGCCCTTCAGGCTCAAGCGCCAGATCTCGCTCTCCTGCGGATCCTGCTCCCAGTCGGCGCTGCGATCGGCGGAGAACAGTACGGCGCTGCCGTCCGGGGTGAAGACGGGCGCGCCGTGGTTGAAGTCACCGTCGGTGAGCTGGTGCGGGGTGCCACCGTCCGCCGGCACCACGAACACGTGGGTGAAGCTCGGCTGCAGCATGCCGGCGCCGTCGGCGCGGTAGTAGGTGTGATCGATGTACTTGGCGGCGGGTGCCCACTCGGCGCCCTTGGGGGCTGGCGGCGGCGCGGCCAGGGGCTTGGTGGAGGCGTCCACGTCCATGGCGAAGGCGAGGTGGCGGCCGTCCGGCGACCAGGTGAGGCCCTGCGGCCCGCGCTTCAGGGTGGCGACGTTGGCGGTCTCGCCGCTGTCGAGCCAGCGCACGCGGATCACGGGCCCGGCGTCGCTGCCGGCGAGGTAGGCCAGGCGCTCACCGTCCGGTGACCAGCGCGGCGATGCCACGCTGCCCTCGTCCGTGATCAGGGGGCGGTGGGCGCCGGACTCCACGTCGATCACCCACAGGCTGCCGACGGTGCGATCGCGCATCACGTCGTTGGCGCGGCGAACGTAGATCACCTTGTCGCCGAAGGGCGAGACCTGGGGGTCTGCGGCGTACTCGAGGTCGAACACGTCCATGCGATCGAAGACCGGTGGGCCCTCGTGATGTGCGGCGCAGGCGAGGCTGCTGCTGAGGACGAGCGTGGCGGCAGCGAAGGCGTGCCATCCGGCGTGGATGTTGCGGGTCATGGCGAACTCTCCCTGGGCGAGGAGCGACGCGCGCCGATCCCAGGGAGCCCAATGACGCCGGGATCAGTTCTCGATGGAGTAGAGCACGTCGACGGAATTTTGCGCGCCGGTCTGCGTCTCTACGGCCCAGCGCCGCGAGAGATCGTACCTCAGGAGCCACGTGTTCAGGGTCTCGAACAGGCCGAGGCCGTAGCGCACGTACAGCCGTGGCGACAGATACTTGCCCACCACCAGCTGAGCGTTCTCCCCGCCCTGTTCCTGCTCCACGCCGAAGTCGTCGAGGCCGATGCGGCGCCCGACCCGGCGCGCCAGCAGGTCGGCGCCGGCGAGTCCCCCCTGGCGGGCCGCGCTCGCGAGGAGCTCCGAGTCACCGCCGCCCTGCAGTTCGCTCACGGGCTTGCCGACGACCAGGTAGGAGAGGGCATCGGCCTGAGGTAGCGCTGGGGTGGAGGAGACGGTGATCACCTGGTCGCGCAGGGTGCCGCGCACGTCCACCCGCACGGTGACGTCGTCGACGCTGCGACTGGCCTGCACGTCGAGCCCCGGATTGGTGAGCGGCGAGCGGATGAACACCACCCGGCCCCGGTTGACCTCCAGGGTCTGGCCGAAGACGGAGAAGCGGGCGTCGGCGACGCTGAGTTCGCCGTTGCCGGTGGTGACTTCCCCCGGTCGCTCACGCACGGCGAGTTCGCCGCGCAGAAAACCCGTGAAGCCGCCCCCGCGATAGCTCACATCCTCACCTAGGGCGAGCGTAAGGTCCGCACTGGTGCGCCAGCCATCGTCGGTCTCGGCGGCCGCTTGGCCGACGATGACCTCATCGTTCGATGTCCGCACGGCGTTCGAAAGATCGATGGGCCGTAGGCGCGCTTCGGGCACCAGCACGGAGCCGTCGAGTTCGATCGTCTGTGCCGCCGAATCGACGCGGGCGCGCAGCGATGGGGTGATGAAGGCGCGTACCTGGGGCGTGTCCATCAACAGCACCCGTTCGCCGTCGAGGGAGAACGCTCCGCGCCACGCGGTATCGTCCCGTTCGAAGGTCGCTTGCGTTTGCAAGACGCCCTCGCCGGTGCCCGCGCGAGCGCGGACGCTCAGGGTGTTGTCCTCGGCGCGCAGCGTGAGCTCTCCGTCTTGCACATGCAGCCCGGCCTGGGCGATATCGGCCTCCACCTCGCGCACCTCGACGCTGCCAAGCAGGCGAGGCGCATTGAGTGCGCCGTTGGCCGAAAGATCCACTGTGGCCCGACCGCTGAGGTCGGTCACCCCGGGGATGGCGTCGGCCAGGCGCTCGGGGATCTCCAGGGCACCGCGAACGGACGCTTCCACCTCGTGGGCCGACGGCTCGAACCCTGACCCCAGGAGAGCGCGTGGCAAGCGAGCCTGCGCGTCGACGCGTCCCGCGTCGGTGAGATCGGCCGTGGCGCTTGCGATGAGGCTCTCCTCCACCGTGTCGATCTCCACCGAGAGTTGATCCCAGCGCAGGGCCCGTTCGCCGACTTCCTCCTGGTCGATCGGGCTCAAGGTGAGTTCGCCGGGTGACAAGCGCACGCCCCCAGCCACCGTGGGCAACGCGTCCTGCGCCGTGCGCTGAGCGCGAAGGTCTCCCGCCAGGCTGGCGTCGATGCGGATAGGTAGCGCCAGGAGGCTGGTCCAGGGCTGCAGGGCCACCGACTCCAAGGTCAGCTGAGCGTCCAGGACCTCGCCCTCGGCCTTGCCGTTGACGCAGAGGCGATCGGAATGGGGAGGCGCCGCGACGCACAGGGGCGAGAGCGACTGTTCCTGCGTCGAGATGAGCAAACGCGGCGGTTCGGCGGTGGGTGATTGGTCGCCGCCTGCGGCCAAGCGCCATTCTCGATCGAGGGCGTTCAGGGAGAACTCCCGCAGGGTACCGACCCAGCGCCGGCCGTCGATGTCCGCCTCGGCGCTGACCGCCGTGCGTAGCGTGCCCTCAGGGTTGACGATCGAAAGCGTTAGCTCGTGTTGGTCGAGGCTGCCTTCGGCCCCTGCTGTGACCCGTGCCAGGGACGTGCCGGCAAGCTGGAGGCGTTGCGCGCTCACGTCGACGGAGAGCGCGTCGCGACCTTGGACATCGATGTCCGCGCTTGCGCTATCTAGAGCGATGTTGCCGTCGAGGGCCAGCGCTTGGGCACTCACCGATGCCACGACCACCGGGTTGTCGAGGTCGCCTTGCAGCGTCGCCTGTCCCGACAGACTCCCTGAGCCGTAGGGCATCACTTCCTCGAGGTCCGGGACTTCCAAGGCCGCCTCGAGCGTCGCGGCGCTGGGCAGCCAGCCCGTGCTCGGCAGTAGCGTCAGGGCACCGTCGACATCGAGGGTTGCCTCGCCGCTGCGGCCGGTCAGTCCGTCGATCGTCAAGCGCCCCTCGTCGTTGAAGCTGCCCTTGCCCTGCAGGACGACCGGTTGCTCGCGCAGCTCGCCCTGCACGATGAACTCGCGAAGTTCGATGTTGGGTAGCGCTGCGCCGTCTTGCAGGGCGGCGACCAGCGCGATATCGCCCTCCAGCCGACCGTTCCACTGGGGGGCGACCCACGCCGGATCCAGACCGTCGATGCGCACGCTGGCGTCTACGGAGGGCTCGGCGGTGGCGGTGCCCTTCACCGAGATCCGCCCGGAGGGCGCTTCGGGGTTACCTAGGGAAACAGCTAACTCCTCCACCCCTAGGGTAGCGGGCGCGGTGCCAGCCGTGCGGACGGTGACTAACCCTTCCACCATGGCGGTGCGTCGATCGGGCGCGATGACATCGAACGCCTCGAGCCCGATGGTGAGCCTGGGCTGGGCGCTCAAGGTCTGATCCTCCAGGGCGGCCGCCAGCGTTCCCGTGAGCGTGATCGGCGGCAGCTTCTCATGTAAGAGCGCCAGGTCGATCGCCTCGGGTAGCGTAAGGCGTGCATCACCCGCCATGGTCGAGGGGTTCTTAAGGCCACGCACGCGACCCTCGAGCACGGCGGCCAACGGGGCGGCGCTGGTCAGCGATAGTGTGGGCTGGCCCGCCAGGGCGCCCTGCAGGCCCGCGGTGATCTCGAGCGCCGGCAAGCCCGCGGTTTCTCCGGCCAGCGTCAGGAGGGCTTCGCTGGCTTGGCCGGAGTCGCTCGGCCACAAGGCCTTGCCCCGTGCTTCGAAGCTGGCGATGGCGCCGTCACCCTCGGGAGCGCGTACCTGCGCGGCAAAGCGCAAGCCTTCGACCGACGCGCCTTCCGGGCGCCAAGCCCCGGCGGCGCGAAGGGCGGTGATCGTCGCGGCCCAACCGCTAGCGGTGCTTACCTCCACCAGGTCGACATCGACGTCATCGACCAGCACGGACATGGGCAGCTGGGGCGCGCCCAGGGGGATCGGGCCGCTCTGAGCAGGTGGTTTGCTTGCCTGCGTCGGGGTCTGTTCCACCACCACTTCCGCGGCGGCGATGCGCTCGATGCGAAGAGACCGTGGTGGGAGCAGTAATCCCCAGGGCGAGAACTCGACCTCGCCATCGCGGACCTCCACCGCGAAGCCATCGCCGACCACGCGTAGGCGCGACAGCTGCAGGTCGCCCGCGAGTCGCCCGCTCAAGCCTTCCACCGTTACCCCGCTCGGCAACGCTCCGGGTAGACCTAAGCGATTCACGGCCCAAGTGCCGAGGGGCGTGACCAGCGCGAGGGTGCTCGCGAGGGCGACGACCACCAACATGGCGATGGTGCCCAGGGCGACCCAGCGAAGCGTTCGCTTCACAGTTCTGGCCCGAAGGTGAAGTGGATACGCCAACCGTCGTCACCGTCGGTGATCGGCTGGGCGAGATCGAAGCGCACCATGCCGATCGGTGAGAGCCAGCGCAGCCCGAACCCAGCGGCCACCTCGAGGTCGATAGCGTCGTCGAAGGCATTGCCTGCATCGACGAAGACGCCGACGCCCCACGGGCCCACGATGCGTTGCTCGTATTCGGCGCTGGCCACCACCAGGTAGCGACCGCCCACCACCTGATCTTCCCCGTCCCGCGGGCCGAGCTGGTTCAGAGCGAAGCCGCGGACGCTGCGGTCCCCGCCAGCGAAGAACCGCTCGGAGGCGGGCAGCTGGTCGAAGTCATCGGCGACGATCGCGCCCAACTCGCCACGCAGTAGTAACCGGTTTCGTTCGCCTACAGGGTGAATAAGGCGCAGGTCGCTGCGTAGCTGCAGGAAACTCGTGTCGGACAGCGCTTCGTCCAGTCCGCCGTGGAGGTCTACCTCCAGATAGGTGCCGCGCCTGGGGTAGGTGACGTTGTCGCTCTTCGCGCGCACGAGGGTGTAGCCGGGCACCAGCAGCTGCGCGGTGCTTTCCTCATCGCCGGTGATGTTGCGCTCGGCGCGGTAGCGCAGGTAGCGGATCCGTTGCCAGGGGCCGTCGCGGCGTGTCTCGCGCACGCCGAGTTCGACGCGCCGGCTGTCCGTGTCGCCGAGTTCCTGGTTGGCGAGGCCCAGCTGATAGCTGCGCTCATCGCTGGCCGGGCGCTTCAGGGGCACGATGTACTCCGACCCGAGCTCCTGTTGGGGCACGGACAGCTCGAGGTTGGCGCGCAAGCGGTGACCTCGGCTGTTCAAGCGACGGCTCTCGAAGCCCGCGCCGATCCTCGGCCCTGTGTCCGTGCCGTAGCCACCCCGCAGGTTCCACGCGCGCCGGGGGCCCGGCGTGGCGGTGAGGCGGATGGGCACGACATCGCCCTCGGGCGCCAGGGGCTCGAGCATCACGGTGGCGAAGTAGCCCGAGTCGAACAGGCGATACTCGAAGTCGAGCAGCGTTTGCGTGGAGTAGGGCTCTCCCGCCTCGAAGGTGGCGTAGCGACGCAGGAGCGACTCGCGGATCACGTCCTGCTCGATCTGCAGCTCTCCGAAGCGGTAGGCGATACCCGTATCGAACACGAGATGAACATCGGCCTTAGCCCGCACCGGATCCACTTCGAGGCGGGCGGTGGTGAAGGTGGCGTCGCGGTAGCCGAGCTCATGGGCGATCTCCAGCAGCTGGCCCTTGCTTTGCTCGTAGGTGGGGTGGGACAGACGATCGCCCGTGCGCAGGGGAAGCGCGGCCACGTTACCGATGAGTCGGGGATCCTCGGCACCCTCCCCGTGCAACTGCAAGTCGACGGTTCGCAGGCGTACGGCGCGGCCGAGGGTGATTTCGTAACGCGCGCGCCAAGGCGAGGGCTCTGCGTCGGCAGCCTCTGACGGCGGGGCGAGTGTGCTGCTGATCTTGGGTTCGTAGTAGCCGAAGGGGCGTAGGGCCTCGGCGATCTGCTGGGGCGCTCGCCCGTGCAAGGTGCGGATGTTGAGCGCGTTCAGTTGCCGATCGTCATCGTCGGCTCGGGCGAGGCTCAGGTAGGCGCGTACGTTCTTCTCTTCCTCGCCCTCGACGCCCGAGAGGCTCACGGACACCGTGTCCGCATCGGCACCGGTCGCGATGAAGATCACGAGCAGGACGGCCTTGGCGGCGGCCCTGAGCCGCCCGCCGGGGTGACCTACCCGATCCATCAGGCCTTTGGGTCCAGCGCGAAGCGCTCATCGACCCGCTCGCCCACCTGACCGCCTGGGCCGAAGCTCTGCTCCACGAAATGAGCGTCACCGCCGGCGCTGGCGAGGATCACCGTCGTGGCCCGCGTGCCATAGCCCTGGGTCTCGATGAAGGGCGAGGACAGGGCGCGCTCGCGGTCGAGGGGCAGGCCGGTGGCGGGCAAGGCGTCGTCAGGGGCGGCGTGGCGGTCGCTCATGATGGTGAGGAGGGCGTCGATCAGCCTTTGGTCATCGCCCGCGGCGGAAGGTTCATCCACCAGGCGCTGAACGGCCTGACGGATGCGCTCGGCCTTGGGCCAGGGGGTATCGAGGCGATGGTTGCTCAGTACGTAGACACCAGCGGGCAGGTCCTGGTGCAGCTCCCCTTCGACGTTGTTCAGGTAGGCCAGGCGCGGCGAGGGCGAGAAGGTGCCCGCGAGCAGGTTGTAGTGGGCGTAGTGCTCGCCGTCATCGCGCAGCGTGGCGAGCGTGCTCAGCCCATCCTCGGCGCGCAGCACGGAGGTGATGAGGTGACCGCGCGACCGGGCACCTGCGCGGCGGGCGTTTGGCTCACGTACGTTGGTCACCGTGGCGAAGGCGCCGTCCCGACGTATGCCCAGCCAGGTGCCCCCGGCCAGCAGATCGCGCCCCCCGAACATCGCCCGCTCGCCGGCCTGCCACCAGGCGGCCGCCTGCGTGGGCCGCTCGTAGAACTCGTCCCGGTTACCGACGAACACCAGGTCGTGGCGCGGGTGGCAGCGCCAGGCGATCGCGAGTAGGCACATGGATCAGTCGGCCTCGCGCAGGGCGCGTTCGAGCTCATCCACCAGGCGTCCGGGCTGCTCCTGGTCGTACCAGTGTGCGATGAGTCGGAAGGCGATCGACAGCTCCATCGTGCGCCCGGCGCGGATGGCGATCATCTGCTGCAGCAGCTCGCCGCGATCGAACCAGCGCGCGTCCTCCAGCTCTTCGTCGTTGAGACGAATGTCCGTGTTAGTCGCCTCGGCGGTGAAGCCGATCATGAGCGAGGACGGGAAGGGCCACGGCTGCGACGAGTGGTAGCGCACGTTGGCGACCTGGATGTTGGTCTCCTCGGCGACTTCACGGCGCACGGCGTCCTCCAGGCCCTCGCCCGGTTCCACGAAGCCGGCCACGGTGGAGTAGCGACCGGGCGGCCAGCTGGGTTGGCGCCCGAGGAGACAGCGCTCGCCCCGGCTCACCAGCACGATCACGGCCGGGTCGAGGCGCGGGAACTGGCGCGCGCCGCAGGCGGGTTTGGTGCAGCGGCGCATGTGGCCGCCCTCGGCGCTCTCGGTGGATGTGCCGCAACGCGAGCAATAGCGGTGGGTTCGGTGCCACAGCACCATAGCCCGGGCGTAGGCGAGCAAGCCCGCATCCTCGCGATCCACCAAGGTGGCGTGGCGGCGTAGGGACTCGAGGCGGCCGAGGGCACTCAGGGAGTCGGCGAGGTGGCTCGGGCAATCGAGAGCGAAATAGTGCTGGGAGCGATATTCACCGAGGAAGATCCACTCCTCGCGATGCAGCTCCAAGGTGGTGATTTCGGTATAGCGCAGCAGGCGTGCGCGGGGCTGCGGCTGGGTCTCGATCAGCGTGTGGTCATCGCACACGGGCACGAACAGGGCGTCGCGCGCGGTGCTGTCGCTGCGCAGCCAGCCATCGTCCTTGCGTCGGTGTACGGCGCGTTGCGGATGGCCGCCGGCGAACACGTTGGCTGGGAAAGCGTCGGACATCTTCGGATCTGGTTCGAGTACTGCCGGGGTGTAATCGGTGGCGTCAGCGCCTGCCCTGGCAGCTGCGGGCGGGTGGCCCTCGCCGCCGAAACGGGGGGGCCGCGGGGACGCATGGTATGATAACGCAGTGGCCTCAGGCCCGGTGGACCGGTCCCCCAAAACCCGCATCCACCGGCCCTGATCGGCCCCCACACCTCACGCCGTCACCCCCCACCCATGTCCGGCGCGCCTCGACGCGCGAGCGGCAGCGTGACGGCCGACCACTATCGGATGGCTATGAAAGCACTGTCGATTTCCGGCTTGACCAAGACCTACGCCACGGGCCTTCAGGCGCTGCGTGGCTTAGACCTGGATGTGGACGAGGGCGACTTCTTTGCCCTGCTCGGTCCCAACGGCGCCGGCAAAACCACCATGATCGGCATCATCACCTCCCTGGTTTCCAAGACCGCGGGAACGGTGAGCGTGTTCGGCCACGACATCGATCGCGAGCTGGAGGTGGCCAAGGCCCAGATCGGCCTCGTGCCCCAGGAGATCAACTTCAACCTGTTCGACCGCGTGCAGAACATCGTGATCAATCAGGCGGGCTACTACGGCATTCCTCGCGGCCAGGCGGCCGAGCGCGCCGAGTTCTATCTGCGCGAGCTGAAGCTGTGGGACAAGCGCAACGATCGGGCCCGCAACCTCTCCGGCGGCATGAAGCGACGCCTGATGATCGCCCGCGCCCTCGTGCACCGGCCACGCCTGCTCATCCTGGATGAGCCCACGGCCGGGGTGGACATCTAGATCCGTCGCTCCATGTGGGACTTCCTGCGCAAGATCAACGGCGAGGGCACCACCATCATCCTCACCACCCACTACCTCGAGGAGGCGGAGACCCTCTGCCGCAACATCGCCATCATCGACGATGGGCAGATCATCGAGCGCGACGGCATGAGCAGCCTCCTGCGCAAGCTCCACGTGGAGACCTTCGTGCTGGACCTGGCAGAGCCCCAGGCGGAGGCGGCGCGAGCCGCGCTCAGCGAGTTCGACACGCGCCAGGTGGATGAGTGTTCGATCGAGATCGACGTCTTCCAGGACCAGGGCAAGTGCCTCAACGACATCTTCCAGGCCCTCACCGGCGCCGGCATCCGCGTGCCCACCATGCGCAACAAGGCCAACCGCCTAGAGGAATTATTCGTCCGCCTGGTGGAAGACCGTGATCGCCAGCAGGCGGAAGAAGCGGCGGCGGCCGCAGCCTCGAGCACCGCAGCGGTGGAGGGCAGCCGATGAGCGTGGCCACCAACACCATCGGCTTCATGACGATCGTGCGCAAGGAGTACTCGCGCATCATGCGCATCTGGGTGCAGACGATCGTGCCGCCCGTGATCACCGTGAGCATGTACTTCATCATCTTCGGCACGCTCATCGGCGAGCGCATCGGGCCCATGGCGGGCTTCGATTACATGCAGTACATCGCGCCGGGTCTGATCATGATGTCGGTGATCAACAATTCCTTCGGCAACGTGGTGTCGTCGTTCTTCGGCGCCAAGTTCGGCAAGCACATCGAGGAGATGCTGGTCTCGCCCATGCCGAACTGGTTGATCATCCTGGGCCACGTGAGCGGAGGCGTGCTGCGCGGCTTGTTGGTCGGCGCCCTGGTCACGGTGATTGCCCTGCTGTTCACCAACCTGAGCGTGGTCAACCTGCCGGTGACCATCGCCGTGGTGCTGCTCACCGCCGTGGTGTTCTCCCTAGGCGGACTGATCAACGCCATCTTCGCCAAGGACTTCGAAGGCATCTCGATCATCCCCACCTTCGTCCTGGCGCCCCTCACCTACCTTGGCGGGGTCTTCTACTCGGTCGATCTGCTGCCCTCACCCTGGCAGGAGATCTCGCGCGTGAACCCCATCCTCTACATGGTGAATGCCTTTCGCTACGGCATCCTCGGCGAGTCGGACGTGAGCATCGGCACGGCCTTCACGATCATCATCGTCTTCGCCCTGGCGCTGTACGCGATCGCGATCCACCTGATGCGCAAGGGCACGGGGATGCGGTCCTAGGCAGGGGGTGGACCCGTCGCGGTGGCGACGGGCCCAGAAACAATGCTCGCTTAGGAAGCGGACTCTTCCGCGGGATCCTCGCCGAGCAGGTCTTCCAGGTCGTCCAAGACCTTGTCTTCGTTCTCGTCAGGTTCCGCCTCGAGCTTGGCGAGCTCCTCATCCGAGATACGAATCTTCAGCTTCTTGTCGGGGGCCGGGTAGCGCTTGAGCGTAGCGAGGACGATGCGATCGGTGACTTCGCGGGTGTTGTTGAGCATCTTCTTCATCGGCAGGCCGCCGGTGTTGATGAAGTAGTAGGCCGACACCACCCCGGACTCGGCATCCACCACCCCCACGTCCACCCGCGAGTAACCGGCGCCACCGCCGAGGAGGATGGCCATGGCGACCTTGCCGGCGCCCACGGCTTCGGCGATCAGGCGTGGGTAGACCACCGCGTCGACGTCGAAGCGGCGCGCGAGCAGGCGGCTGCCGTCGCCACCATTGAAGCGTTCGTACTTCACCCCTTTCGGTTTGCGGGTGATCGACTTCTGCTCCGTGGAGAAGCTGGTACGCGCGCTCGCGTAGAGGTCGCGCAGTTCTTCGTCCGCCGTGATCTCCTCAATACTCAGGCTGACCAACTCGTAGCCCAACTCCTCGAAGTGCGCTCGCAGGGACGCGTCCATGCCCTGCTCCAGCATCTCGGTCTCCGCAAGCATCTCCTCCTGCAGGAGGATCTTCTGATGGAACAGGACCGCTTGCGTCGGCAGCAGCAGCAGGCGCTTGGGTCGCTCGCTGGGATCGGCGAAGTCAGGCGTCGCAAACCACTTGGCGGATGCGGTGATGGGAAGCAGCAGCATCATCGCGACGCCCAGTACGGCGAGGGGCCCACGGCGATAGGTCGAGCGTGTCATCAGGATTCTCCTTCTTTTGTCAGAGCGTCACGAACGACCCGCAGGCGATCGATCACGATGCTGCGGTCGAGCGCCTCCGGGTGCTTCTTCAGGTACTGCATGTAGGCGCGCCCGGATGCTCGGTGCTCGCCCTGTAGGAGGAAGGCATCACCGAGGCCGCGCAGGGCTTGAAGTTCCGTCTCGGGGTCGGCTTTGGCGATGTTGTAGTGTTCGATCGCCTGGGCCATGTTGTCGCCCAGTTGGCGCTGCGCTTCGGGCGCCGCGAGCGCTGCCTCGAACCGCTCTTCGCGGGTGAAATTGACCCGGTCGCGCTGATTGCGGCGCTTGTCGCGGTCGTTCAGCGTGAGGTCGGCGGAGGTGTCGCGGGCGCCGAGGGCGACCAACGCGTCACCCAACGAAAGGTGTAGCTGTGCGGACTCCCCGTAACGCGCCTCGAGGGTCTTCGCCAGGTTGTAGGCCGAGCGGGGCATGTCGATCTCGAGGTAGTCCTCGACCGTGCCCAGGGCGATACGCCGCGACATCGTCTGGTAGCGTTCGCGGCCGACATCCCCCGTAGGCGTGGGGGAGACGGTGGAGAGGACTGCGACTCGGCGCTCGTCGAGGTAGGGGTGCGTGCGCCAGGCGCGCCCGCCCTGTACGTTGAGCCCCTCGAAATCCTGCTTCAGCACCATGAACATCTCGGCGAACTCAGCCACGTCGTAGCCCGCGTCGACCAGCCGTTCGACGGCGACGACGTCTGCCTCGGCCTCACACTCACGGCTGTGCTCGTACATCTCGGAGATCACACCGAGCGTGATCAGGCTACCCGCCAGCGCGCCGCCGAGGCCGAGGCCCGCGCCCAGCATGCCGGTGATTACCGTGGTGCCCACGGCGTCCTTGCGCACGTCGCGCATCGTGAGCAGGGTGTGGTGCCCGGCTACGTGGTTGATCTCATGGGCTAGCAAGCCGGCGAACTGCGCCTCGCTTTCCAGCCAGGCGATGAGCCCCGAGTGCACGTAGATCTGGCCGTCCGGCAGGGCGAACGCGTTGGGCACGGGATCGTTGATGACGGCGAACCGGTAGTCGATGAACGGGTCGGTCGCGGGCGGCATCAGCTTGGCGGCGATCTCCTGCATGTAGGCGTCGAATGCCGCATCGTGGATCACGAATCCACGGCGCTCAAAGTAGGCCTCGAGCTCCGAGGCGTTCTGCACCACGTCGCGATCCTTGCGATCCATGTCGTCGAGCGTCGAGTATTGGCCGACGCTCGCGCCTTCGGGCACCTCGACGGCGCCGTAGGTAACGATAGGCAGCAACACAGCTGCGAAAACGCTGGCGAGTGTGGCCGCGTGGCGGCGAAGTGCAGTTCTCACCGTGATCCCCCTGCATCGAGCAACCGGTTTACTCGGTCACAAATCCGGTTTGGCGATGGGGGAGACTAGCTGATCAAGAAGTTCGAATCATCCTCGCAAACTGCACGGGATCGGATGTCCGGACAGATCGTGGCTCGATGAAGGTGACAACGAAGGCGAGGCAGAAGACAGGCGATCTCGGCTTAGGGCGAGGGCACCTTCAACATAATCGATCGATTCGGTGTGGGGTCTCGCGAACATGGCTTCGCGGTCGGCAATCGGTGCGGGAGGCGGTTTGGAGGATTCTGGCGTCTGCTTCGGTTCATTCGCCTATCGGACAAGGTGGCTGGCCGAGTCGCTTGCCGTCCGAGGCGAGGCAGGTTCGAGCCGCCCCTATGGGCAGCCCGCACCTGCTTCCACCCACGCCGCCGTGAGCGCGCCGAAGGTGGCCTGATCACCAGGCGCCGGGGTGCGCCCCTCGCCCGGGTGCCAGGCCCAGTTCACAAGGTGATCGGTGGTGTGGTGGGCGATGAGATCATCGAGGGAGCGGCCCCCGTTGCGCGCCTTGTCCTTCACCTGACGGCAGAGCGCATCGAGCTCATGGCCGAGCCACCCCATGCTGGCAGGCGCCAGGCGCCAGGGTTGGGCGCCGGGCACGGAGCCCTGCATGCTCGTGTAGGCCACATTGGTCGTGCCGTGGCAGGTCGTGCACTGCATGGCGTAGGGCCCGATGCCTGCGATCCCCCGACCCACGGGGGGTACGTGCGCATGCTGATCGTCGCCCTGCCGCGGCCCCCCCGACACGGGGTGGCAATTGGCGCAGCGCGGATGCTGCATCACCTTGGCCATCTCCGCGAACAGGGCTCGCGCCCGCGAGTCATCGTCCTTGATGTAGGCGAAGGCGGCGGGCGTGCGCAGACCGTTCACGATCAGAGAGCCGGTGGGGCGCATCTTCTTGCCCAGCTCGACGCTCTCCTGCGAGGACTTCTTCGTGCCGTGGTGGTGATCGGCCAGCACCACGCTGCTCAGGCCTAGCGCTACGATCAGGCTGGCGGCCAGGGCCGCCAGCGTGCTGATGACCCCAGTGCGCATGGTCACGCGCTGAGGCTGCGGCGCATCGGCAGCAGGCGAGGCGTCCCGCCCGTCAGCTTGCGCACGGCATTGGCGACGGCAGGGCCGATCGGTGGTACGCCGGGTTCGCCCACGCCGGTCGGCGCCTCGCGCGAGGCGATCACCGCCACCGCCACCTCGGGCATCTCGCTCAGTCGCAAGGACGGGTAGTCGTGGAAGTTCGACTGGCGCACCGTGCCGCCGGGGGCGAGCTCCAGGGCGTTGTGCAGGATGGCGCCCAACCCGTAGCCGATGCCCCCTTCCATCTGGGCCGTGACCACGTTCGGGTTGATCGCCACGCCGCAGTCGACGGCGCACCACACCTTGTGCACGTGAGGCATGCCGTCATCGCCGAGGGACACGTCGACGATCTGGGTGACGAAGCTGCCGAAGGACTCGACGCAGGCGACGCCGAAGGCGTGTCCCGGCTCCGCCTCTCGGCCCCATTGCGCCATCTTCGCGGCGCGCTCGAGGGTGGCCGCGAGACGCGGCGACTTGTCGCCCATCAGGGCGAGGCGACCGGCGACCGGGTCCTGACCGCCGGCTTCGAGCAGCTCGTCGAGGAAGGTCTCCACGGCGTAACCCGTGTGCGTATGACCGACCGAACGCCACCACAAGGTGGTGACCGGGCTCTCGGTCATGTGCGCGGTGACTCGCATGTTGGAGAGGGCGTAGGGCAGTTCGCGGGCGCCTTCCACCATGGTGGTGTCGACGCCGTTCACGATCATGCCCTCGAAGGGCGATCCCTGTAGGATCGACTGGCTGGCGATGGTCTGGTCCCAGGCCACGATGTTGCCGTCGTCGTCGAGGGCGCCGCGCAGGCGATGCACCGTGAGCGGACGGTACCAGCCGCCCTGGATATCGTCCTCCCGCGTGTACATCAACTTGATGGGGGTCTCCCCACCGTGCGCCTTCCAGGCCTCGGTCAGCTCCGCAGCAAAGTGGGAGGTGGGCTGGGCGCGGCGACCGAAGCTGCCGCCGGCGAGCATGGTATGCACGCGTACTTTGGTGGGTTCCACGCCGGCGACGGCGGCGATGGTGCCCTGGTCCACGGTCTGCAGCTGGCTGCCCATCCACACATCGAGGTGGCCGTCTTCGCCCAGCTCCATGACGCCGTCGAGGGGCTCCATGGGGGCGTGGACAAGGTAGGGGAAGACGTACTCGGCTTCGAAGGTCTCAGTGCCGGCACCGAAGCCTGCGTCGATATCGCCGTGGCTCCCGGCGACCGTACCGGGACCCTTACGCACGGTGGCCAGCCAGGCCTGCTCGAGCTGCTCGGTGGAGCGTTTCTCGCTCGCCGTGTCGTCCCAGGTGATCTCAAGCGCCTTACGACCTTGTAAGGCGGAGTAGGTGTCGCGACCGTACACCGCAACCCCAGCACTGATCCGCCGTACGTCGACCACCCCCGGTACGGCGCGGGCGGCGCTGTCGTCCACGCTGGCCACCTTGGCCCCGAGTCGCGACGGGTGGGCGACCACCACCGTGAGCATGCCCGGGCGGTACACGTCCAAGGTGAAGTCGGCGGCGCCGGTCGTCTTGGCCTGGGTGTCGAGCTTGCGCGTGTCCCGGCCGATCAGGGTGAACTGGTCGGGAGACTTCAGCGCGGGCTCGGCGGGGACTTCCTCCGTCGCGGCGAGACGGGCGAACTCGCCGAAGGTGCCCTGCTTGCCGCTCGCGGCGTGGTTGATGATGCCGCTGCTGACGGTGATCTCCCCCGCCGGCACGTCCCAGGCGCGGGCCGCGGCGCTCACCAGCATCGCCCGGGCGGCGGCGCCAGCCTGGCGCATGGGCAGGTAGGAAGAGGCGATGGCCGTCGAGCCACCGGTGCCCTGCACGCCGAAGGCGGCGTTGGCGTAGAGGGCGGCATTGGCCGGTGCGTGCTCGGCGCGAATCTGGGACCAGTCCGCGTCGAGCTCCTCGGCCACCATCGTGGCGAGACCCGTCCAGGGGCCCTGGCCGAATTCGATGTGCTTGACGATGACGGTGACGGTGCTGTCCTCGTTCACCCGAACGAACGCGTTAGGCGCGAAGGTGCCCGAGTCGCTGGCCGGGCCCGTGGCGGCCTGCAGCCGTGGCGCGATGGGCAGGCTGGCGCCCACGACCAAGGTGCTGGCGCCAGCGATGAACTGGCGCCGGGCGGGATTGGTGGGAGGTGCGGTCGATGACATGGCTCAGCCCTCCAGCTTGTCGGCGGCGAGGTGGATGGCCTCGCGGATGCGCACGTAGGTGGCGCAGCGGCAGACGTTGCCGCTCATGGCGGCGTCGATGTCCTGCGCGCTGGGCTTGGGCCGCTGCTTCAGCAGGGCCACCGCGGACATCACCTGGCCGGACTGGCAGTAGCCGCACTGCGGCGTGTCGAGCTGCTCCCAGGCCGCCTGCACGGCCACCGCTTCGTCGCCCTCGAGGCCTTCGATGGTGGTGATCGCCTGGTCGGCGACCGAGCCCACGGGCGTGACACAGGCGCGCCGCGGCTGACCGTTGACGTGCACGGTGCAGGCGCCGCACTGGGCGATGCCGCAGCCGAACTTCGTGCCGGTAAGGCGCAGGTGGTCGCGGATGGCCCACAGCAGGGGCATTTGGGGATCGACGTCGAGCGTGCGCTGCTCGCCGTTTACGGTGACGTTGATGGCCATGGAGGACTCCTTAGGGCTTCTGCCGCAAAGGATGACGCCCTGAGGATGGCAGTGTCTACCATAACGCTGGGGCGACAAGTGGCGGCGGCCCTCAGGCCGGTGCGAAGCGCGCGCCCTCCTTGCGCAACAGTTCCTCCAGCAGTGAACGATGACAGCGCGAAGCATCTTCGCAGTAACAACCGACGGAGAAGTTGGTGTGCTGCGACAGGGCGGCGAGCAGGGCGATCTCGCGGCGCTGATCGGGGGCCTTCATCTGCGCCAGGTAGCGGCGCTTGAACTGCTTCCAGGCGGCCTCGTCGGCCAGGGGGAAGAAGTCCTTGAGCAGCGCTTCGCTGGGGGCCAGGTTGGGGAACCAGACGTCGTAGAGGTCGCGGCTCGCGAACTCCGCCTTCGGCACACCGCGCGGCGGGCGGCGCACCGTGCCGATGCGCAGGCCCTCGTCGTCGGCGCGAGGGCTGCCGAGGCGCACCACACGCACCGCCATTCGCGTCAGTTCCCCGCCGAGGGCGCCGCGTTCGCGGTCGATGCCCTCATGATGGCCTGGCGCACGCGGGCGTCGGGCGCGCCGTCGTCCAGCTGCACGGAGTCCGAGCCGAACACACGCACCCCGAGTTCGGTGAACAAGGTCTGCATCGGCGGAAATCCCCGTTGCCTGGCGTAGCGCTCGCCGGTGCGGGTGAAGAGGGTGGAGCCGCTGAGGCGATCGAGCTGCCCCAGCAGTTGCTGGCCCGTCCACATCTGCGTGGCTGGCAGGCAGCAGTCGCCGAGCGCCAACAGCACCTCGTCCAGCGATTGGCCCTGGCGGCGCAGGAGCACGTCCATCTCCAGCCAGAAGGCGGCGCCGCTCCAGTACACGTGGCGGTGGGCGCGCTCCCGTCCCATCTCGCTCGAGAGGTAGGCCAGGGAGGAGAGCTTGCCCTGGGCGCGGCCGCGGTCGAAGCCCGCCTCGATGCGCTCCCATGCGCGGCGCTCATCGAGCAGGCCGGCGCGGGCGCGCAGTACCTCCTGGTAGTAGCTGGCGAGACCTTCCGATAGCCACGCGTCGTCCCGGTTGAGGAACGGCAGCAGCAGGTGGCTGAACTCGTGGGTGGCGGTCCAGTCCTGACGGAACTCGCGCAGGGGCCGCGAGGGATCGACGAAGAACAGCGCCGCGCTGCCGCCACCACGCACGATCTGTGCCCACGGCACGGCCTCGTTGCCGCGGCCGTAGGGGATGACGAGCACCTGCACGTCCGGCACGGGAAAGCGCCCGTAGAGTTCGGTGACGGCCCCTGCCGCCTCCTGCAGCCATTGGGTCATCTCCCGCGGCCTGGTGCCGGCGAGGGCTGCCAGGTGCAGGCGCGCGCCGGCGACGCGCACCGTCTGCGTGTCGAAGCGGCCGAACGCGGTGCGCGCAGGCCAGTAGCGTGAGGTCGCGCCGACGCGATAGGTGTGGGTGGACCCATCGCCAACCCGCTGCCACGGTACCGACACGTTGAGCCCGGACGGGAGCGAGAAGCGCACTTCGATGTCATCGCCCTCCCGTGGCGAGACCGGTCGCCACAGCCAGAGGGTCGAGCGCGTCACGAGATCCGATTCGTAGCGGCTGAGCAGTCGAGAGTCGTTGGCGCCGCGGGCGCGCTCGAGCGATACGGCGTAGTCGAAGCAGCGCCCATCCCCAGAGCCGGTGAAGCGCAGTTGCCCATCGCCGCGAAGACTCAGGTTGTTCGAGAGGGCATCACGGATCAGGAAGCTGCCGGCGCGAGAGCTGCCCGTGCCGAGGCGGCGCTCGCTGGTGCCGGCGGCGAGGCAGGCGTGTACAGATAGCCGCTCGAGGGCGCCGTCCACCTGCACGTCGTAGCGGTGCAGGCGCTCGGCGGCGCCGGCGCCGAGGCTGAGCAGGGTGAGCGCGATGAGCGCAACGCGCTTAGGAGTCGTGAGGTCGCCTATCGACGATGAGAACATGCGCAGCTGGCGACCTCGCGTGAGAATGAACTCAGACTTCGAGCCCCAGCTGCGCGGCGAGTTCCGCAGGCGGTACGTAGTGCTGCAGACCGACCACGACCAGGCCGGGGCCGCCGTGCACGCCGAGGGCCGTGCCCACTTCCGTCTGGTGGCAGCTCTCGTGCGACGGGTAGGCGGTGCGCAAGCGCTGGGCCAGCTCCTCGCAGTCGGCGGGGGCGTCGCCGTGACCCACGAAGATCCGCAGGCGCGAATCGCTCGCGTGGCGGGCCGAGATGAACCGGGTCAATCGTTCGGGAAGCTTCGTGCGGCCGGCCAGTACGCCGACGGCCGTGATGCGTCCGTCGCGGCGATTGCCCAAGATAGGTGTTAGGCGAAGCAGGTCCGCCACTGCCTTCACACCGCCGGGGACGCGGCCGCCGCGCACGGCGTAGCGCAGGTCGCGCACGTAGGCGTAGGCCTTGGTCTGCTGACCGATCGCCTCGCACAGGGCCAGGGTGGTCTCGAGGTTGTAGCCGGCCTTCGCGCACTCCGCTGCGTAGACGGCGATGAGGCCCTGGCCGAGGGTGGCGTTACCCGTGTCCAGCACGTGGAGCTTCTCCGGCTGGGTCGCCCGTTGGGCAGCACTGGCCGCGGCCTGCCAGGTGCCGCTCGCCTTCGACGTCACGTTCACGGAGAGCACGGACTCGTAGTGCGAGGCGAGGAAGTCGAACTGCCGTCGCAGGTCAGCCGGGCTCGGCTGCGAGGTGGACGGATGCTCAGGATCCGTCTTCATCCGTTCGAACAGCTCCTCCGGCGTCAGCGTCACCTTGTCCAGGAAGTTGGTGTCGCCGAAGTGCACCCGCAGGGACACGAGGTGGATGTTGTGCTCCTCGATCAAGTCCTCGGGCACATCGCCGGCGCTGTCCATGAGCACGGCCACCTTCTGCGCCGACTGATGGTGCACGTGGCCGGCTTGCGTGTGCATGTCGTCGGCCTTCTGGCCGCTGACCACGCCCTGGCGTGCGGCGAGTTCGAACACCTGATCGGGATGATCGGTGTGGATGTGCAGCCTCACCTTGCGCCGACTGCCGGCGATCACCACGCTGTCACCTATCGCCGCCGTTTGCTCGCGCAGCTTGCGTCGGTCGATGTCATCACCGGTGATCAGGCACTCGGTGCAGAAGCGGAATTCGGACTCTTCGTAGCTGTCGAGTTCCGCCGCGAAGGCGTCGGCGTCCGCGATGTCCGCCACGTGGGTCTGCTCGCGCAGGGAGCCGCTGCGCAGGTAGTCGTCGACGCCTTCGAGCAGATCTACAAAGCCCTTGGCACCGGCGTCCACGACGCCGGATTTGCGTAGCACCTCGAGCTGCTTGGGCGTGTTGGCCAGGGCGCGGCGGGCGGCGGCGAGGCCGTGTTGGAGCACCACCCGCATGTCCGTGGCCCCGGTCTTGGGCTGGCGCTGCTGGGACAGGGCCTTGGCGTACTCGGACAGCACGGACAGGATCGTGCCCTCGCGCGGCTGCGAGAGCGCTTCACGGGCGTAGCGCGCGCCGCGCTTGACCGCGTCGGCGAACTCTTTGGCATCGAGGCGTGGCAGGTCGGCGGTGTGGTCCGACAGGCCTTGGAAGAACTGGGCGAGGATGGCACCGGAGTTACCGCGCGCCCCGTCCAGGGCGGCGTCGGCGACGCCCGCCAGCAGGCGCCCCGCGTGCTGTTCCGACTCGTCCAGGCGAACCAACACCGTGCCCAGGGTGGAGGCGATGTTGGTGCCCGTGTCCCCATCGGCCACGGGGAACACGTTGATCTTGTTCAGCGCGTCCTTGTCCGCCAACACCCGTGCGATGCCCGCCCGCAGGCCGCGCGCCAGGCGCTGGCCATCGAGGTAGTTGATCGCAGGTGCTCGCAGTCGGCCATCGATGAGTTGGGCTTCGCTCACGTGTTTCTCGTACTGTCCTTCGTCGTCGAACATGAAGTCTTACCGTGACTTGAGCAGGTAGCGTTGGCCGCGATAGCGGATGACGGCGCCTGCGTTGCTGATGTCGTCCACGACCGCGCCCTCAGAAGTCTGGTCGCCGATCGCGTAACGCTGCATGTTGATGTAGACGTAGCTGTCCGCCGGGTCTGGGCTGGTGCTCAGCATGTTCAGGGTGAACTCCGTCGGCGCTGCGGCGAGGTTGGCGACGCTCGGCGTCACGCGCGTCGGCTGCGGCGCTGGGGCGGCCGGTGTCGCCTGCACCGGCGCTGGCGTCGGTGCCGTCGGCGTGGCCACCGTGATGCTGCCCCCACCCGCAGTGATGCCTTCCTCGGCCAGCAGGTCGCGGACGACCACCGTGCCTGGGGTGACGTTGCGCTGCGCCGACGGTGAGGGTGTGTTTTGGTACTGCGCCTCGACCACCTGCACGCTGCCGGGCGCAACGCTGGGTGCCGCCGTGGCCGCTGCCGGGCTAGGCCGCACGACCACCGGATCATCGGCCCTCGCCAGGGCGCTGAGGCTGGACATCTCGCGCTGGGAGTCGCTGCGCGCCACGCGCGGACTCGCGGGCCGCGGGGCCGGCGTCTGCGGAGCGGCTTCCCTGGGGCGTGAGGTGGGTGTCGGGGCAAACGCCGTGCCCTGCTCGCTGGCCCCGGAGCGCATGGCCATCCAGGTGACCGCGGCGGCGGCGATGATCACCGCGCCTGCCGCGGCAGCGATCAGTGCGCTCTGCGGCAGGGGCGCCGCATCACTGCGCGCGCGGCGACCGCTCGGCAGGGAGTAGACGGGTTGGCTCTGCGTATGGCGCTGCGTTTCGGCGCGGCGCAGAGCGTCGAGTATGAGTGACATGCCGGTTGCTTACTCCTGATCACCGGAGGACGACTGACGGCCGCTCGCCAAGCGGGCGCTGTCGCCGCTGCTCGTGCCATCCGTGGCACGGCTGTCGGAGAGGGTGGGCACGCCGTCCGGTTCGAGGGCGGCGTTGAGGACGATCAACGTGTGCAAGCCGGCCAGGCCGTCTACGGCCAAGCGCGCCTCACGTTGAAAGTCGCGCACCTGCGCCGTGAGCGCAGAGTCGTAGAGGTCCGGTGTGGTGGAACCGCTGGTGAGCAGGGACTCGCCGGACAAGCTGGTGAGCGATTCTCGTAGCCAGGCGACGCCGGGCCCACGCGAGCCCGGGCGCAGGAGACCATCCGCGTCCGGGTGCGGGCGCCAGAGCAGCAGGTACTCGCCCATCCAGCGTGGCGTGACGTCGTTGAGGGCGAGCGTGTGCGACTCGTCGCCGATCTGCAGGTCGATCTCGCCGTCCTGCAGGCGCGTGGCCACCACGTGATGGCGCTCGCCGCCGAGATCGACCAGGGACAGGATCGCCGGCCGGTCCATCGCCTGCAGCAGGGCCCAGGACCCGAGTTGCACCTCACAGCGCAGACCCTCCCGGCGCGCCCGGTCGCAGGGTTCCTGATCGAGGTCGACGCCCGGCAAGCCCCAGCGTTGGAACAGGGCGTCGAAGGCGCGGGCCGTCGTGGTCTCGCTCGCGTAGGTGACCAGCAGCTCGTCGAGCGACGGTGACGGAGTGGACTCCTCGCCTACCGGCGCCACGGGCTCGCTCGCGGCCGTGTCTACCGGACCCGCGGGCGCGGTCTGCGCCACCACGGGAGCGGCGACGGTCGGCGCGGCCGCCGCAGGCGGTTCCTGCACGGCCGCTACCGCGGGAGTTAGGTCTGTGCCGGAGTTCGCCAGCCACCATCCGCCGAGCCCCGCTGCCGCGGCGGCCACCGTCGCGGCAGCGGCCAGGGGCAACCAGCCAGGGCCTTGGCCGTCGCGGGGGTTGATGCGGGGTCCCTGCACCTCCTCGCTGGCGCGGCGTACGAGGCGCGGGCTCACCTGTCGCTCCATCTTCGAGTAGGCACCGAGGAGGGAGCGATCGCACACCACGTTGACCAGGCGTGGCACGCCGCCCGACACCCGGTGCACTTCCCGCAGCGCAGGCGGGGTGAAGATGTCGGTAGTCGCGCCCGCCACGTCCAGGCGGTGGCGCACGTAGTCGGCCGTCTCCTGTGCCGACAGGGGGCCTAGGTGATAGCGGCCGGTGATCCGCTGCGCCAGCTGGCGCAGGTCGGTGCGGGCCAAGGTCTCACGCAGCTCCGGTTGGCCGATCAGGATGATCTGCAGCAGCTTGGCCGTCTCCGTCTCGAGATTGGTCAGCAGCCGAATCTGCTCCAGCACCGAGCGGTCGAGGTTCTGCGCCTCATCGATGACCAGCACCGCTCGCTTGCCCTTCGCGTGGCACAGGAGCAGGTGGGCGTTGAGGGCATCGAGCAATGACTTGTGGTCTTGCTCGGCCGGCGTGATGCCGAACTCGTGGCAGATCGTGCGCAGGAAGCCGATCAGGTCCACCTGCGGGTTGAGAATGGCGGCGACTTCCACCTGCTCGGGCAGCTTGGCGAGCTGCACGCGCATGACGGTGGTCTTGCCGGTGCCGACCTCGCCCGTGAGCTGGATGAAGCCGCCGCTCTCGAGCACGCCGTACTGGAGATGCGCGAGCGCCTCCGCGTGCCGCTCGCTCAGGTAGAGAAAGCGGGGGTCGGGCGTGATCGAAAAGGGCTTTTCACGAAGGCCGAAATAGCTCGTGTACATGCGACGGAGCGCGGCGGGCCGCGGTGCTGAATACGGCCATCCAGTGTACCGCGAAACCTGCTAATTCAGGGAGTTCGCTCCGAATCGATCAGTTCTCGGCAGAGGCTGCGGAGGTCGTTTCGACGGCTCGAGGGGGCTCGGCGCCGGCCACTTCGGCGTAGGTCGAGAGGCCCTGGTGGGCGGCGGCGTCGTGTTCGCCCCCGCACTCGGGGCAGCTGAGCTTGCTGCTGTCGGCCAGCTCGGCGCGGGCCTCCGTGGCCATCTGGGCTGCCGCGGCCGCCACGGCGCGATCCTGGGCCGAGGGCTCCCCGGGGGCCAGGGCGGCGCGCTGGATTTGCTGAGCCTTCTCCAGCGTGGCGCGTGGATCTCCGGCGATCACCCCAGTATCTATCTGAACCTCGCCGCCAACGGCGTATTGACGACCGTCCGGCCCACGCGCGTAGGTGTAGGTGGGGGCGCCGCGCGCCAGGCTGCCGGCAGCGGCGGCGTGCGCGGCCTCGTGAGCGCGCACTTCGCGATCCCGTGCCTGGAGTTCACGCAGCTCGCGCTGCTCCGCCTCGGTCAGATTCTGTTGGGCCTGAGCCTCGGAGGTCACCTGCTCGCGCGCGTCCGAGCCGGCTGGCTCGGGCTGAGCGCTACCGCCCTGGGAGGCGTTGCCGCCCTGGCCGCCCACCCCCGCCTGGCTCGCATCGCCCGCGCCGCTGTTCTCGCTGGCGGCACCCACGGGGGCCACCAGCGGGGGCTCCGGGGGGCTCGGGGGTGCGCTCGGCAGCAGCTCAGCGGGGGCGTTGATCGCGAATGACATGGAAACCTCGTGGTTCTCCCTCTCCTGCCGATCGCTAACGGCGCTCTAGCACGGAAGTTGAGGGGCTGCGGAGGCGCGAGCTGGGACTTGCGCGCCAGCGCACGTTCGTCAGGCGCCGAACAGATCCAGCTGATCGCGCTGCTGCAGCTCGCCCACGCCCACGCCCAGGAGCCGGACGCTGAAGCGCGGCTCGCCGGCGATCCACTCATCGAGCAGTTCCCCCGCCACAGCGAGCAGGCTCGATGCCTCGTCGGTGGGCGGGGCGATGCGACGCTGGCGGGTGAGCGTGGTGAAGTCGCGACGGCGGATCTTCACCCGCACGAGGCCTCCGCGAAGGCCCTTGTGCTGGAGCCGTTCAGCGACGCGGTTGGTGAGCGCCGTCAGCTCCTGGTGTAGCCCTTGAGGTGCCGTGATGTTTCGATCGAAGGTGTCTTCGGCGCTGACGCTGCGGTCCTCGCGATCGCTGACCACCTGGCGATGATCGATGCCGATGGCACGGTCCCGCACCACGCGGGCGTGGTTACCTAATATGGGGCGAAGGCGAGCTTCGCTGGCCGCGTGCAGCTGCGCCAGCGTGTCGATGCCGAGCTCCTTGAGCCGGTCTGCCGTGCGCGGGCCGATGCCGGCCAGGCGTCGTACGGGGAGTTCGGCCAGCATGTCGCTGGCCTGTTCGGGTCGGATGTGAACGAATCCATTCGGCTTGTCGAGATCCGAGGCGATCTTGGCGAGTAGCATGTTGTGCGCCATGCCGACGGAGGCGGTCAGGGCGGTGCGGTCTTTGATCAGATCCTTGATGCGCTTGCCGATGGTCTCGATGTCGCTGGCGGTGGCGGCCTCCGTCACGTCCAGGTAGGCCTCGTCCAGGGAAAGGCCCTGCACCTGTGAGGCGTGCTCGTGGAACACAGCGAACACCTGGGAAGACACCTCCCGGTAGCGCGCCATGCGTACTGGCACGCGTACCAGCTCCGGGCAGCGTTCGAGCGCCTGACGGATCGGCATGGCCGACCGCACGCCGTAGCGGCGCGCTTCGTAGCTGGCGGCGGCGACCACGCCTCGGTTGGTG
>JBCBZW010000049.1 GCA_039815145.1 Pseudomonadota bacterium | reverse complement strand
TCCAAGTGCAAAGAAAAACGCGAAACTGGCAAGCGTCGCTCCGATCCCGAACAGCAATCTGCTGTCATATTGGGACGAGATAGAGCCAATCAGCACAACAGTATCCAAATACACATGCGGGTTCAGCCATGTGAGCGCCAGGACGGTGAGCATAGCCTCGCGCAACGGCTGGCCGTCTTCTCCATCCAGTTCCAATACTGCCCCGCCGCGCCATGCGGATCGGGCGTTACGCCACCCATACCACAGCAAGAACGCGGCCCCACCATAGCGCATCACCGGCTCGAACCATGGCACCGCCTCTGCCAACGCGCCGAACCCTGCGACCCCACAGACGATCAAGATCGCGTCAGACAGGGCGCAGGTCAGACACACCCAAAACACATGTGCACGCCGCAATCCCTGGCGTAGGACAAAGGCGTTTTGCGCACCAATGGCCACGATCAGGGATAAAGATAGGAAAAATCCGGGTAAAAATGATGCCACTTCAGACGCCTTGAACAGTGCTTTAGCGCCCATACGTGCTGCAGGTTCTTCTGACAAGCCTTTAGGAGCTATACGTTTTTTGCACACCGGGTTTGCACAAATAAACAGAGCATTCTGCGACGCTATCCCTTATGTGCCATGAACCCCGATGGCGATCCTCGTGTTCGACGGTGGCCGTGGGCTGCTTCACCTCCATGTAGGGGAAGGTGTGGGCGCCGCACTGATCGCCCATGAGCAGGGAGTCGCACTGGGTGTGGTTGCGCGCACGCTCGGCGGTGGGCAGCACCTTCACCAGGCCGCGGTAGGCCTGCTGGGCGCGGCCGGCCGCAATGCCCTTGGAGACGATGGTGCTGCGCGTGTCGCGGCCGATGTGGATCATCTTGGTGCCCGTGTCGGCCTGTTGCAGATTGTTGGCCACGGCCACGGAGTAGAACTCGCCCACGGAGTTGTCACCGCGCAGGATGCAGCTGGGGTACTTCCAGGTGATCGCCGAACCGGTCTCGATCTGGGTCCAGCTGATCTTGGAGTTGTCGCCGCGGCAGTCGCCTCGCTTGGTGACGAAGTTGTAGATGCCACCGACGCCGTTTTCATCACCGGGGTACCAGTTCTGCACCGTCGAGTACTTGATCTCCGCGTCCTTCATGGCCACCAGTTCCACCACGGCGGCGTGCAACTGGTTCTCATCGCGCATGGGCGCCGTGCAGCCCTCGAGGTAGCTCACGTGGCTGCCCTCGTCGGCGATGATCAGCGTGCGCTCGAACTGGCCCGTGTTGGCGGCGTTGATACGGAAGTAGGTGCTGAGCTCCATCGGGCAGCGCACGCCCTTGGGGATGTAGACGAAGGAGCCGTCGGAGAACACGGCGGAGTTGAGCGCGGCGAAGAAGTTATCGCGCGGAGGCACCACGGTGCCGAGGTAACGCTCGATCAGCTCCGGGTGGCTGTGCACGGCCTCGGAGAAGGAGCAGAACACCACGCCGGCCTCGGCCAGCTTCTCCTTGAAGGTGGTGGCCACGGAGACGCTGTCGAACACGGCGTCCACGGCCACCCCGGCCAGGGCGGCGCGCTCGTGCAACGGAATGCCGAGCTTCTCGTAGGTCTCGAGGAGCTTCGGATCCACCTCGTCGAGGCTCTTCGGCTTGTCCTTGTCCGACTTCGGCGCCGCGAAGTAGGAGATCGCCTGGTAGTCGATGGGCGGGAAGTTCACGTGGGCCCATTCCGGCGAGGTCATCTTCTGCCAGTGGCGGAAGGCCTTCAGGCGCCAGTTGAGCATGAACTCCGGCTCGTTCTTCTTCGCCGAGATCAGGCGGATGACGTCTTCGTCCAGGCCTGGCGGCACCGTCTCCGTGTCGATGTCGGTGACGAAGCCGTGCTTGTACTTGCCTTCGACGACGTCGTGGACGTCCTGCATTCCGTTACTCATGCGTTACTCGTCTCGTTCTGAGGTGACGTGGTGGCGTTCGCGTTCGTCGCGCGGTGGGCGAGGGCGCCCAGCTGCAGGGCGGGCACCGCGCCGTGTTGCCAGTTGGCCAACTCGGCCAGGGAGATGTCGTCCAGGGCGCGGCGAATGGCCACGTTGATGTGCTGCCAGGCGTTGCCCACGCCGCACACGGTTTCGAGCTCACAGCTGCCGGCGCCGGTGGCACACTCGGTGATGGCGACGGGACCTTCGAGCGCGTCGATGATCTGGGCAGCGCTGATCTGGGTGGCCGGGCGGGCCAGGGTGTAGCCGCCGTTGGCGCCGCGCACCGAATTCACGATGCCCGCGTGGGCGAGGGCCTTGAGGATCTTGGCGGCCGTGGCCGGACCCAGGCGCGTCTGCTCGGCGAGTTCCGCCGACGATACGCACTCACCGCCCACCAGGCGGGTGAGGATCAACGTCCCGTAATCCGTAAGTTTCCCGATGCGCAGCATGGCAACGCCTCCCGAGGGCTGGGTGGAGTCGAAATGGTACCAGAGAGGTCCTGTATTGCAATAAACGGCCGCTTACCCGCGGCAGCTATCGTGGTGACTCTCCCGCGAGTCCGGCGCTTCTTCGCGTGCCTGACACCGCTCGCACAAAGGCGTTTCCCGTTGCACGATAACGCGTCACTCAGCGTTAACCCGGAGACTGCCTCGATGAAGTCCTCATACGCTCCCCCACTGGCCGGCTTTCTACTGGTGTGCCTGACTTGCCTCTGCCCGGCAGTGCACGCCAATGACTTCACCTCCGCCGCGATTGCCAAGCGTCATCCACAGTCGGCCACCACCCCCGCTCGGATCGCCGACGCCCGAATGCAGGGGGAGTGTCTGGTGGGGCTGAAGGAGCTAAATTTCCGCAAGGCGAACGAGTTCGACCCCGTCGCCGAGTGGACCAACTATCGCTCCCTCTCGCTGCTCAGCCAGTTTCCGCCCTGCGAGGTACTGGTGATGATGGAAGTGGCCCGCACGCAGCTCAAGGCGCTGCTCGAGGAGGAGTAGGGATCCCATCCGAAAATTTTTTTTCGCCTGGGTGCATCTGGGGCGCGTCGAGGTCGCATCTCTCCCAATAGTCGGCACAAAAATCGAGGAGAGTGAGATGTCGGACAGCGTGATTGGCTTGGCGGGGTTGGGCTTCTGGTTGTTCATCGCAGCTGCGGTCGTCAGCAGCATCTGGGATGACATTCGCAAGCGAGAGACACGCCACGCCACGCTGCGAGCCTTGATCGCCTCCGGGCAGCAGGTGGACCAGGCCGCGGTCGATCGCCTGCTCGGCAAGGCCCAGCGCTCGGAACACGACATGCGGGTGGGCGCGATCGTGCTGCGCTACATCGCCTTCGGGTTGGTGGCGCTGGGCGGACTGCTCGCGTTGATGGCAGGGGTCGAGGTGCTCTTCGCCTTGCTGGGCGTGGCCGCGTTTCTCGGCCTGTTGAGCATGGGCATCTCCGTGGCAGCCAACTACTCCGCCGAGGTGGAAGCTACGCAGCCGGCGGCGCCCGATGACATCGTGCTTCCCGGGCGCAGCGAGGAGAGCACGGGGGACAGTGCGCCGCCACCGCGGCAGGACCTCGGTGAATAGATCGGGCGGGTCGACAACTTCGTGCGATCACCCGATTACACCCAGGGCCAGGAGGCACTGGTCGTGGCCCTAGCGCGTACCGGCGATCGCGAGGCGTTCGAGGAGCTGGTCCGACGGCGCCAGAGCTGGTTGCGCACGCTCCTGCGGCGCTGCTGCGGCGACCCGGCGCTCGCCGACGACCTCGCCCAGCAGACCTTCCTGCAAGCCTGGAAGAAGCTGCGCCAGCTACGCGACCCCGAGCGCTTCGGCCCCTGGTTGAAGCGCCTGGGCCTGAACGCTTGGCTGGGGCGCATGCGCCGCCTCGATCCCCTCGCGGACGCGGATCCCGTGGCCGAGGACGGCACCGCGGCCGAGACGCCGAGCACGGCGGACTCGTCGGGCGCAGCGATGATCGCCGGCGACCTCGATGCAGCGCTCAACACCTTGCCTGCCCCGGTGCGTCTGTGCGTGGTGCTCGCCTACCACGAGGGCTTCACCCACGAGGAGATCGTGGAGCTGACCAAGTTGCCTCTGGGCACGGTGAAATCCCACGTGCGCCGGGGTACCCAGAAGTTACGACAACAACTGTTGGCCTATGAAGATGCGTGACGATCTCGATCCCGAGCTGCTCGCCCTGTTCGAACGTCAACCGCCGGCGCCGGTGGTGGACGAGGCCTTCGTGGCCCAGGTCATGCGCAAGCTGCGGCGCCACCAGCGCTGGCGACTCGTGGCGCGGATCACCGTGGGCGTGGTGCTCGCCCTGCTGGCGGTGCCTCTGCAGGACCCGCTGGAGCTGCTCACCGACGCGTTGCTGGCGCCCCTGTTCGACGCCCAGGGCGGCGTGGGGCAGGAGCTGCTCTCGCCGCTCAGCAGCGTGGGCGCGGTGCTGACGGTGTTGCTCCTGGCCCTGCAACTGCTGTTCCGGCGCATGCTCCGCTAGCGCGAGACCTCATTCTCCGGTAACACGCCGAAGAGCAGATGCCCGACCGCGGCCAGGATGTGCAGGCCGATGAGAATCAGTAGGAGGTTCGACAGCGCCTCGTGCCCCTCGCTGATCCACCCCGGTGGGTCGGCGGCGAAGTCGATGGACGGCAGGGTGATCACGCCGAAGAACGAGCCGCCCTCTCCAAGGGTGCTCAATGCCAACCCGAGCAGGCACTGCGCGATCAGCAGCACGTAGAGCGTGAAGTGCAAGCCGCGCGCGATCACCTTCTGCGGCGTCGGCAGGGTGTAGGCGTCCAGGGGATCGAGCGTGCGCGTTCGCCACCACACGCGCACCACCATGAGGAGCAGCAGGGTCAGCCCGAAGGAGAGGTGGGTGGCGAGCTGGGACGCTGACTGGTCCGCCGATTCCGCGCCGAACTGCCCCGACGAGATCACCGTCACCAGCACCAGGGCGGCCGCCGCCCAGTGCAGCAGCCGGCTGCGCACGCGATAGGGGTGCTTGCTCACCGAAGGGAGGCGCGGAAGACCAGGATCGATGCCATGCCGAAGCCGTAGGTGGTGAGGCTGACGCTGCCGTAGACCGCCACCAGTCCGAACGGTGGTCGCATCTCCATGGCGCTCAGCAGGAACAGCGACGAGTTGGTGACGGCGCCGATCACCATCGCCCACCGCACGTGTCCGGGCAGCGGTATCCGCGCGCCGTAGAAGCCGAGGATCATCGCGCCCATGATGAGGAAGTCGAGGTGTGATGAGAGGAGCTTGTCCGTGTCCCGAAACACCTCCAGCAAGGCGGGGATCGGCGTCACGCGGGTGAGCATCAGGAGCCAGGCGATGGCCAAGGCCACCAGAAAGTTGAAGGTAGCTCCCCGCAGGAGCAATGCGTTTCCTGCGTGCCTGTCGTCGCTTCCCATAGATCCCCCGTCTTCTTGTTGCGGGCGACGGCTCATATCGGCCGGCCTCGGTCAGGCTGAGTGTAGAGGAATGCCGCGTGCAGACGGCAACTCTTGGGGCAAGGGATGCAGCAGCGGCTGTGGCCTAGGGAGCGTTTGTCGTCCGTGAGGGTTGGGTCGAGGCGCGGCCGAGCAGAAACACGAGTGGGGTGCTCAAGCGCCGGTTCCAGGCGTTCTCGCTGTGGTCTTCGCCCGGGAAGCTGCGGGTGATCCAGTGGTCATCGTCGTAGCCCGCCCCACGCATGATCTCGTCGATGGCTTCCTGGTGCTGTGGGTACTGGGCATCCAGCCCTTGGTCGCCATGGTCGAAGTAGAGCCGATGGGCACCAGGCGCGGGCAGGTGATCGCGAAGGTAGCGCGCGAACAGCGCAGGGACCGGGTTGTCGGTGGCCTCGAAGGTGCCGAGCCAGTGGGTCGAAAGGCAGGCGGCGCCGCCGAAGACATCGGGGTACTCGAGCAACCCGTAAAGGGAGATCAATCCCCCCATGCTCGAGCCGAGGAGAAAGGTGTGCTCGGGTGCGGTGGCGACGTCGTAATGGGCATCCACGTGAGGCTTCAGCTGCGTCACGATGAACGTCAGGTACGCATCGGAGGCCACCCCGCTCGCAAACAGGCCAACGCCCGGTGGGTACTCGAGGGTGAGGTACGCGCGACGGGTCTCGGCGGGCAGGGCACGCCATGGGCGCTCCGGAAAGTACTCCGTGTGGCGACGGCTGCCTCCGTTGTCGATGGCCACGACGATGAAGGGACGGGTCTCGCCGCTCGCGATCAGGGCCGCGGCCGTCTCGTCCACGCCCCATTCCTGCTTGTTCCAGGTAGTGCCCGCATCGAACAGCATCTGCCCGTCGTGCATGTACACCACATCGTAGGGTACCGCCTCGGGGTAGTCGGGCGGTAACCAGATCCGCACGGTTCGTTCGGGCACGTGCAATGCCTCGAAGGCGGGGAGGGTGTCCAGCGTGCCGGCGGAGACCCGCGGCGTAGCGTCATCAGCGAAGCTGTGCGTCCAGGTTAGCAGGCACGCTAGGCCCATGGTGAGCCAGCCGGAGACGAGTCCCAGGCGCATCGCGCGAGTGGCGATCATTGGTCCTTCGGGCGCGGCTTGATCCGCCCACGGCGATCTCGCGGCAGCACCTTCTCGATCTCCTCGATGCGGGCGGAAAAGCGCTCGCGCTGCACCGGCTTGAGATCAGGCGCTTCCTGCGCCAGCTTCAGCTGGTCGATGGCCTGGTAAAGATCGCCGTTGACCACGTGAAACTCGGACATGTAGTAGTGGGCGTCGCCCTCATCGCCGGCCTCGCTCGCCGCTAGGGCGATCAAGCGCAGCTGTTCGGCCGTGTAGTTGATGTTGTTGAGCAGGTCGAGCATCAACGTGTGGGCCTGGTCCGCGTGGCCGTGGTTCATCAGGGCCCGGGAGTAGCGCACGGTGAGCGGAATGTTGCGAGGGAACAGGCGCAGCGCCACCTCGTACACCTCGAGGCCATCCTGCACCTCGCCCTTGGCGATCAGCGACTCGGCGAGCCCCGAGTGGAAGGCGGTGACGTAACCGACCTGGTTGACGAGGGCGCGGAAGAAGGGCTCTGCGCGGCCGGGTTGGTCCGCCGCCAGCAGGGAGATGGCGTAGCCGTAGCGGGTGGGGATGTCGGCCTCGAGGATGCCGTCGGGCGCATGGTCCTCGAAGTAGCGCACAGCTTCCGTGCGCGTGTCGGCGAGCAGGGCGCGCACACGCACCTTGGCGAGGTCGTAGTCGAGGGTGTCCTCGGGCGGTTCCACCTCGTCGTACTCAGCGGCGCGGTTGCGCGACTCGGCCACGCGGTTGGCCTCGAGGGGGTGGGTGCGCAGGAACTCGGGAATCTGTGTCCCGCGGATGCCCGAGCGCTTGCCCAAGGTCTCGAAGAAGTTCGGCATGCCCTGCGGGTCGAAGCCCGCGTCCGCCAGGATGCCGATACCCACCCGATCCGCTTCGTACTCGTTGCTTCGGGTGAAGTTGATCGCCTGCTGGGCGGCGACGCCCTGGGTCACCGAGGCGGCCGCGGCGATCGCATCGCCGTCCACCCCGGCCATGGCGCCGAGCAACACCGCCGCCAGCAAGGCGGCGCCGGTGACGAGGCCGTTCTGCCCCTGCGCGTGGATGCGCCGGGCGATGTGGTCCTGGGTGACGTGGGCGACCTCGTGGGCGAGCACGCCCGCCAGCTCGCTCTCTGTCTGTGTGGCGTCGATGAGGCCGGCGTTGACGCCGATGAAGCCACCGGGCAGAGCAAAGGCGTTGATGGCGCCGTCCTTGACCACGAAGAACTCGAACTTGTCCTCACCGTCGCTGGCGCGGCTCGACAGCTTGTGGCCGAGGGACTGCACGTACTGGGTGAGTTCGGGGTCCTCGAGGACCTGATCGGCGTCCCGCAGCTGGCGCATGATCATGCGGCCGAACTGGTAGGCCTGAGCCCGCGACAGGGTGGTGTCCCAGGGCGCGCCGATGTCGGGCAACTCGCTCTTCGGCATCGGCTGGGCGGCCACCGGCGTGCTGACCAGCAGCGGCAGCAGGCCGAGCACCACCACCGCGGCCTGGCTGAGGCGGCGGGTGAACGCGGTGAACGATGCGACGAGACGTGACATGCCAGATCCGACCGTCGGGTGGGCGGCGAGGTTCCCTCGCCAGCCCGAGCCCGCGGGTTACAAAATGTCCGAGGCGTAGTGGGCCAGGCGTGAGCGTTCGCCGCGAAGCAGGGTGATGTGGCCGGAATGGGCCCAGCTGCGGAAGCGATTCACCACGTAGGTGAGGCCCGAGGTGGTCTCCGTGAGGTAGGGCGTGTCGATCTGTTCCACGTTGCCCAGGCACACGAGCTTGGTGCCGGGGCCGGCGCGGGTGATCAGGGCCTTCATCTGCTTGGAGGTGAGGTTCTGCGCCTCGTCCACGATGATGTAGCGGTTGAGGAAGGTACGCCCGCGCATGAAGTTCAGGGAGCGGATCTTGATCCGGCGGCGGATCAGATCGTTGGTGGCCTGCCGGCCCCAGCCGTCGCCCTCTTCGGTCTGCGCCAGCACCTCGAGGTTGTCCATGAGGGCGCCCATCCAGGGCTCCATCTTCTCCTCTTCCGTGCCGGGCAGGAAGCCGATGTCCTCGCCCAGGGGCACGGTGACCCGGGTCATGATGATCTCGTTGTAGGCACCCTTGTCGAGGGTCTGGGCAAGGCCGGCGGCGAGCGCCAGGAGCGTCTTGCCCGTGCCGGCGGAGCCGACGATGGTCACCATGTCCACGTCGTCGTGCATCAGCAGGTTGAGGGCGAAGTTCTGCTCGCGGTTGCGCGCCTGGATGCCCCACACGGCGTTGTGCTCGCTGCGGAAGTCGCGTACCTGCTCGAGCACGGCCGTATCCCCGTCGCGCTCGCGCACGATGGCCTCGAAGTGAAGGTCCCCCTCGCCGTGGACGAACTGGGACGGATGCCAGGACTGCACGCGCGGGCCGTGGATGCGGTAGAGCGCTTTCAGCCCTTCCTGCCAGGACTCCATGTTCTCGCCGTGCTGATCCCAGAAGTCCTCATCGAGCGCTTCGCTCCCGGTGTACAGCACATCTGTGTCGGTGAGCGTGCGGTCGTTGTAGTAGTCCTCGGCGTGCACCCCGAGAATGGAGGCCTTGATGCGCAGGTTGATGTCCTTGGACACCAGGGTGATCGACACCTCCGGGTGCTTCTCCTGCAGTGCCAGGGTGGCGGCCAGGATGGCGTTGTCGGGGGTGGAACCAGGGAGGCCGTTCGGCAAAGAGAACTCGAAGGTCTGGGTCTGAAAGTAGAGTCGACCGGGCGCGTTGGCGGCGCTCTGCTCGTCCTGGCCATCGACGTCGTCGGGCATCAAACCCGGCAGTTCGAGCCCCTGAGCGATCCCCGAGGGCTCCACGCCCTGCATGATGCGGTCGAGGAAGCGGCTGGCCTGGCGCGCGTTGCGGGCGGGCTCGGACATCCCCTTCTTCAGCACGTCCAGCTCTTCGAGCACCACCATCGGCAGGTGCACGTCGTGCTCCTGAAAGCGGTACATGGCCGTGGGATCGTGGATGAGCACGTTGGTGTCGAGAACGAACAGGCGCCGACCGCCGTGGCCGGGCTGGCGCTGACCGTCAGCTCCGTGCGTGGCGCCAGTGTCGCTATCCGAGGTGAGTACCCCGGCGGCCGCCAATCGGGTGGTACCTGGCGTGCGGTCGTCTGCGCCGTTGCTCGGGCCTTTGTGGGTGCTCATCAGTTCTTGATCGGCTCCATGATGGCGTCGAGGTTGAGGCGGTCGCAAAATTCCATGAATTCCTCGCGAAGCGCGGCGATGTGAACCCGCGAGGGGATGCTCACGGACATCTGCACCGAGAACATGGCCGCCCCGGTGTGCGCCGCTGCGTAGCTGCGGGTGCTCAACTCGGCGATCTCGATACCGCGCTGGGAGAAGAATCCGGCCAGGTTGGACACGATGCCTTCGTGATCGAGGCAGACCACATCCACGGCGTAGGGCAGCAGATCGCCGCGGACGGCGCGCTCTTCCGTGCGCCGAACGGAGATCGAGAGGCGATCCTCGCCGAGGCGCTGCAGCTCCCCTTCCAGGCGCGCCAGGGTGTGCCAGTTGCCGCCTATCAACATCAGCATGGCGAACTCGCTACCGAGGCCAACCATGCGGCTTTCCATCACGTTACCGCCGCATTCGAGTATTTTCGCGGTGAGATCGTGAACCAGGCCGGGACGATCCGCGCCGACCGCGGAAATGACCATCAACTGCTTCATGTAAGGGGAGTCTGTGCACCGTTGCTTGCTCGGGCCGAGTGTACAGGCAAAGGGTGGCAAGGCAAGGCGCCGCCCAGGCGCGGCGCCAGGCCGGTCCTGGCAGGCTCGACATAAGCTTACAAATCACCTCGGAACGACCCCAGGGGAGGGCGGTCGAAGCCGTGGTCGAGGGGAACTCGGTGCCGCTTTTCCTCGGGCAGCAGGCGTTGCCGGCGCGGCGCCTTGCTAGGGCTTTGAGCGGTCATTACCATTGTCGGTTTACCCGGCCGAAGGATTGCGCTTGAACACAGTGGGGACCATGGTCGCGCTGGCGAGTCCGATGGATGGGGCCGGGCGTGTCGATCGCGCATCGTTCCTGCGCTTGCTGGACTACCAGCGGGCCGGCGGCGTGGATGGTGTGGTGGTCGGGGGGACCACCGGCGAGTCCGCCACTCTCTCGGTCGAGGAATTGGGTGAGCTGGTGCGCGTAGCGCGGGAGCACCTGCCGTCGAGCGTCGCGGTGGTCGCTGGCAGTGGCAGCAACAGCACGCAGCGCGCCGCAGACCTCACGCGGCTCGTTTTCGAGGCGGGCGCGGATGCGGCCATGGTGGTCACCCCTTCCTACAACAAGCCGACGCAGGGCGGCCTCGCGCGCCATTACGAGGCGATCGCGGACGCCGCTGCCGGACCCGTCGTGCTCTACAACGTGCCGTCGCGCACGGCCTGCGACATGCAGCCGAGCACGGTGGCCGCGCTGGCGCAGCACGAGCGGATCGTGGCGGTGAAGGAGGCGGTGCCCGACATGCAGCGCCTGCACGAGCTTCGCGAGTTGTGCGGTAAGCACTTTGCCGTGCTGAGCGGTGACGACGGCTCGCTGATCGACGCGCTGGAAGCTGGCGTCGACGGCACGGTGTCCGTAACCGGTAACGTAGCGCCGGGCGCGATGGCGCAGATGGTGGCGTTGGGGCGCAAGGGCGACCTGGCCGAAGCACGCAAGATAGACGATAGGCTACGAAAACTACATGCCGCGCTGTTCGTTGAGAGTAATCCGATCGCGGTGAAATGGGCGCTTGCGCGCCTCGGGGTGATCGACGGCGCGACCCTGCGTCTACCGTTGACACCGCTCGATGGCGCCCACGAGGCGCTTGTGGACGACGCGCTCAGGACAGCTGGCCTGCATTGATGACATCGATAGACGCTTTTGAAGGGGGCCGATCGGTCCCGCGAGGCTTGCGCTTGCTCGGCGCCGCTACCCTCCTCTGTGTGATCGCCACGCTGAGCGCGTGCGGCGGACGCGCGGCCGTGTGCGAGCCCGACCCGGCATACTCCGGTCGCCTCGACGGAAAGGAGCTGAGCATTCCCGAGGGTCTCGACCCGCCGCGCAACAGCGGTCGCTTCGACATCCCGCCCATCGCCAGCTCGGACCGCGAAGCGGATCCACGCTGCACGGCCTATCCGCCGCGTATCGAGGGCATCGCCGATAACAGCGCCGAGGCCAGGCGCGCTCGCCGGGCCGCCGAACGCGAACGAGAAGCCGCGGAGCAGGCGGCAGCGGCCGCCGCCGCTGCGGGCGGTCAAGCCTCCAACCCGCGCGTGGCACCGACGCCACCTCCCGCCCAGGGGGCACCGATCGATTCGGATCGGCGCGTGTATCGCCAGGTCTTCGACGCCGTGGGCGAATGGGCCCGCGCATGGGAGGAGCGTAACTTCCAGGGCTACCTGGACGCGTACTCCGAGGACTTCATCCCGCCCCAGCCGATGACCCGCGCGCAGTGGGAAGACGTGCGCCAGCAACGAATGAACGAAGGCGCTCAGGCGTTTACCGATCTCGAGTCGCTGGAGGTCTACCAGACCCCGGATCGGGACAATGTGATCGTGCGCTTCCGCCAGTACTTCGCCTTCGAGAGCATCCAATCCACCATCGACAAGGAGTTGTGGATGGTGCGTGAGCGACGAAGCTGGAAGGTGGTGTCCGAGCGCGTCATCGCCGTGGAGTAGGCGAGGACACTCCTAGTGTCCTGTCCCATAAATTCGTTGAAGAATTCGCGGGTACTTTTTGCCCCTAGGCACGTTGCTCCTCCTCCCGTGGGGCCTGCCACGCTCGTCCTCGCGCCGCGCCTAGGAGCAAAAAGCCCCGTGCGACTTCTTCAACGAATTTATGGGACAGGACACTAGCCCCTGTTGCTGGACTTTCGGTCGCACTTCGCTAGACTGGCGTGCTCCCGGAGAGGTGGCCGAGTGGTCGAAGGCGCCAGATTGGAATTCTGGTATACGGGTCTCCCGTATCGTGGGTTCGAATCCCACCCTCTCCGCCATCGATTCGACCGGTGGGACCCTGGCTTCGTGGCGCACCCTCACCCCAGCGCCACCCGTTCCGCCGGGGTTTCCCTCGCGGCCAACGCGACGGGTGCCATGACCGCAGGAGGCGGTGCCGTGCAGCCCTACAGACGCCCACCGTCAGCGAGCCCTTGCGCCGCTTGAGGACTCCAGCGCCAGGCCCGGCCGCAGCCGACGCCAGGCGCCGGCTCGCTCGCAGCTACGTGATCGGTCTGGTGATCGTGGCCTCTGCCGTGACCAGCACCTTCTTCATCTTGAGTGCCCTCATCTCCGCCCAGAGCGAGAGTGCCTGGCTGATCAACATCAGTGGCCGCCAGCGCATGCTCTCCCAGCGGATCGCCCTGCACTCGGTGCAGCTGGCGCGGGAGCTTCGGCCCTCCGAGGCCGCCGCCCTGCGCGCCGAGTTGGAGCACGACCTGGCCCTGATGATGAGTTCTCACGAGGCGCTCGTGGAGGCGAGCGGGGGCCGCGATCGCATGTCCGACGAGTTGCGTGCCCTTTACTTCGAGAGAATCGATGCGGTGGACCCGGCCGTGCAGGCATTCTCAAGCGACGTGCGGGCGTTGCTGGCGATAGATGTCCCGGCCCAGCGTAGTGCGGCAGCGGACGCCCTGACCCAACGCGCCAAGGCTTCGCTGCTGAACGGGCTGAACGGGGTCGTGCTCCGGCTGCAGGTGGAAGCGGAGGCACGCATACGGTTTCTGGAGCGCCTCGAATTTGCCGTTTACCTAGTCACACTGCTAGGTCTTGCAGTGGAGGCTATCTTCGTCTTTCGACCCACGCTGCGAGAACTGCACCACCGGGCGCGCGAGCTCGACGTGCTGAGCTACCAGGCGAGTCACGACGAGCTCACGGGGCTGCCCAATCGCCGGTACTTTCTGGACTTTGCCGATACCACGCTCGCCGTGGCGGCCCGCAAGGTGCATCACACGGGCGTGCTCCACATCGATCTGGACGGCTTCAAGTCCGTGAACGATGACTTTGGCCATGCGGTCGGTGATGAGGTGCTGCGGTGGGTCGCCCATCGGCTGCGCGAGACCGTGCGCGGAGGCGACTTCCTGGCCCGACTCGGCGGCGACGAGTTCGTGGTGTTGGTGGCGGATGTGAAGTCGGCGCTAGAGCTCGAGCGGTCGGCGGCGAGACTCATCGATGCACTGGAGGCACCGCCCTACCCGAGAGGGGGGGTGCAGGGGGCGGGGGCCAGTATCGGCCTGGCCCTGATGGCGCCCGGTGAGCGATCGATCGAACCGCTCCTGCAACAGAGTGATCGCGCCCTGTACCGGGCGAAGTCCGCAGGTAAGGCCCAGTGGAGCTGGAGTACGCAGCCGGTGCCGCCGAGCCCCGAGCATGGATGAGTCCCTGAGCCTCGCGGAGCGCATCAACGCCGTGCTGACACCGGTGGCTGATCGCGTGTCCTCGGTCATCTTCTATTCGGTGGAAGTGTTCGGTGTGGCCCTGCCGTTGGTGGTGGTGTGGCTGATGGCCGCGGGCGTGGTGCTCACGGTGGCCAATCGCTTCATCAACATCCGCGGCTTCCTGCACGGCTGCAAGCTGGTGCTCAACCCCCAGGCCCACGTCGATTCGCCCGGCGAGATCTCCCACTTTCAGGCCCTCTCCGCAGCACTCTCGGGCACCGTAGGGCTTGGCAACATCGCCTCGGTGCCGGTGGCGATCACCCTCGGCGGGCCGGGGGCGATCTTCTGGATGGTCCTGGCGGGCTTCTTCGGCATGTCCGCTAAGTTCGCCGAGTGTGCGCTGGCGGTGAAGTACCGCCGTGTCCTGCCCGACGGGCGGGTGCTCGGTGGGCCGATGCTCTACATCGAGGCCGTGTTCAGCCGCATCGGGTTGAAGACCGTGGGCAAGGCGGCCGCGGTGTTCTTTGCTGTGATGACGCTCGGTGCGTCGGTCAGCATCTTCCAGGTCAACCAGTCGCACGCGCAGTTTGTCAACGTCACCGGCATCTCCGCGCCGATCATCTACGGCGTGATCATGGCGAGTGGCGTCGCCTACATCATTCTCGGGGGCATCAAGCGCATCGGGGCCGCGGCGCAGGTCATCGTGCCGGCGATGGGCTTGCTCTACGTGGGCTCGGCCCTGTTGATCCTGGTCTTGAATGCGAACGCGTTGCCCGAGGCAGTGCAGACGATAGTGCGCAGCGCCTTCGGTTTGGACGCGGCTGCCGGCGGCGTCGTCGGGGCGCTGATCAACGGCATGAAGCGAGCCACCTACTCCTCCGAAGCGGGGGTGGGTTCGGCGGCCATCGCCCACGCGGCGGTGCGTACCAAGGAGCCCATGACGGAGGGCTACGTCGCGCTGTTGGAGCCGTTCATCGATACCGTCGTGGTGTGCACGATCACGGGGTTGGTGGTCGTGGTGACCGGCGTCTACGAGCCCTACCTCTTCAATCCCGATGTGGTGGGTATCGAGATCACCTCGTCGGCCTTTGCGGGCACCTTCTCCTGGTTTCCCTACGTGTTGCTGGTCGCTTCGGTGCTGTTCGCCTTCTCCACCCTGGTCTCTTGGGCCTTCTACGGCAGTCAGGCGGCCGCGTACCTGTTCGGCCCCAGCCGCACCACCGATGTCGTCTTCAAGTTGATCTTGTGCCTCCTGCTCTCGACGGGCGCCGCGGTCTCCCTGTCGGCGATTATCGACTTTATTGACTCCATGCTGTTCGGCATGGCCATCCCCAACGTGATCGCCCTCTACCTGCTGTTACCGGAGCTGCAGCGAGACGTGGCGGATTACGAAGCGCGGGCGGGGCTGAAGCGCCGCGACTCCTGACGACGCTCCCGCCGGCGAGGAAGCTGGCCGATGTCGGCGGCGGGCACGGGTGTGCACGGCAAGGTGCTTAACCCACGCTGGCACGGTACGCTGCCGAGCGTTGGCATCGCGATGGAGGACGTGACGTGGCAGAGAAGCTCGCAGGCAAGGTGCTGGTGGCGCAGGGAGGTGGCCCCACGGCCGTGATCAACCAGAGTCTGGTCGGGGTGGTGCTCGAAGCGCGCAAGTTCACCCAGATCAGTCGCGTCTACGGGGCGCTGCACGGAGTGGAGGGCATCGTCAACGAGCACTTCATCGATCTGACGCGCGAGACCACCCACAACCTCGAGCTGGTCGCCCAAACGCCGAGCTCGGCCTTGCTCTCCACCCGCGTGAAACCCGATGCCGCCTACTGCGCCCGCATGTTCGAGGTGCTGCGACGCCATGGCATCCACTACTTTTTCTATATCGGCGGCAACGACAGTTCGGACACCTTACGCATCATCAACCGCCAGGCGGAGGAGGCGGCCTATCCCCTGCGCTGCGTCCACATCCCCACGACGGTCGACAACGACCTGGTGGAGAACGATCACACGCCCGGGTTCCCGTCGGCGGCGCGCTTCGTGGCCAACGCGTTCCAAGGCATCAACCTTGATAACCGTGCGCTCGAGGGGGTGTACATCGGCGTCACCATGGGCCGTCACGCGGGGTTCTTGACTGCCTCCAGTGCGTTGGCGCGGAAGTACCCGGACGAGGGCCCGCACCTGGTCTACCTACCGGAGCGCGAGTTCAACATCGATCGGTTCCTGACCGATGTGGACGCCACCATGGCGGAACACGGGCGCTGCATCGTGGCCGTGTCCGAGGGCATTCATGACGGCGAGGGCACGCCGATCACACGCACGCTCAAGGACACGGGCGTGGATGATCACGGCAACGTGCAGTTGTCGGGCACCGGCGTGTTGGGCGAGTTGCTGATGGATCAGGTCAAGGCACGGCTCAACATCTCACGCGTGCGGGCCGACACCTTTGGCTACCTGCAACGCTCCTTCGCCGGGTGCGTCTCCGATCGGGATGCCCGAGAGGCGCGCGAGGTGGGAGAGAAGGCCGTGCAGTACGCGATGTGGGACGACGTGGACGGCTCGGTGGTGATCCGTCGGCCCGTGCTCGACTACGGGGTGGACTACGAGTTGGTGCCCCTCGAGGCCGTGGCGGCGAAAACCAAGACCATGGCAGATGCCTTCATCAACGCTGAGGGCAACCACGTCACCCCCGAGTTTCATAGCTATTGCCGTCCGCTGATTGGCTCGAGCGTGCCGCGCCCCTACCGTCTGCGAGCCCCCATGGTGAACGCTGCAGATAAGGGCTAGCCTGCCCGAACGGCGTTGCTTGTGAATCGCGCAAACCGCTTCGCGGCGCGTGGCGAATCGCATGGGGAGACCACCTGACGGAGTCCGATCCATGCAAGAACCCAAGCCGCGCGACGCCGAGCAATCGGCCCACCGGCGACGCCAACGGACAGGCTTCGAATTCGAGATCCTTACCCGACTGCCCAACCTGTACGCGGCCACGCTGGTGATTCCGCTGGTGTTCGCGCTTACCGCGCGGCTCATGCCGGGACGCGGTACGCTCGAGGAGATCACGCGCCAGACGGCGATGGCGGACATCGTCGCCCTGGCCGGGTGGCTGACGAGCTGGTCCCTGTTGTTCGCCCTGACGATCGGCTGCTTCACCGTGCACGTGATGAAGGGCCCTGTCCGCGTCGCTGACTCCTACCCCCTGCCGGCGCGCGAGGACGAACGCACCAAGGGCGACGGCCCCTGAGGAGCAGGGGCCCCACGCACTAGGCCTTCCACAAGCGCTGCATCAGCAGGAACGTGTAGCTCGCCGACCAGGTGATCATGGACAGGCCGGCCAAGGCCTCCATCCCCGCCACCAGGCGCAGGGCGCCGTGGGGCACCAGGTCACCGAAGCCGACCGTGGTGTAGATCATCGCTGAGAAGTAGATGTAGTCGAGCAGGCCTTCGGCGCCGCCGGTGATGCCACCGATGCCGAGCCACACGGACATCGCGTAGATGCCGATGCCAAAGATCCAGATCTCCACCACGTGCACCGCCAGGAGGCCGAGCATGTGCACCACGAGCAGGCGCCGGCTGGCCGCGTGCTGACCTAGGCGGAGCATCAGCTGGTTGAGCGCCTCGAAGTGGACCAGCACGCAGAGGCCGGTCAAGGTGGAGACGATCAAGGCGGTGGTGAGCGCTTGCATCGCGCTATCGTAAGAGCATTCCCCTCACAGGGCGAGCCGCCGCCGCGGGAACACCTCAGCGCATCCGATTCCAGGCGTCGAGGGCTGCGATCTTGTAGGCCTCGGCCAGCGTCGGGTAGTTGAAGGTGCTCTCGACGAAGTAGTCCACGGTGCCGTCGAAGTGCATTACGGCCTGTCCGATGTGGATCAGCTCCGTCGCGCCCTCACCGATGATGTGCACGCCCCGCAGGCGCCGGTCCTCGAGGGAGAACAACAGCTTCATCATCCCGTTGCGCAAGCCCATGATCTGCCCGCGCGAGGTCTCGCGAAAGCGAGCGATGCCCACCTCGTAGGGCACGCGCTGCTCGCGCAGGATCTGCTCGGGATCGCCACAGGTGGAGATCTCGGGCACCGCGTAGATGCCGTAGGGGAAGTGTTCCGGCGGGGCCGCGTGGTGTGCATCGAAGGCGTGGCAGACTGCGATGCGACCTTGCTCCATGGAGGTCGAGGCGAGTGATGGAAAGCCGATCACATCGCCCGTGGCGTAGATGTGGGGCACCTCGCACTGGAAGGTGGCCGGGTCCGTACGCAAGCGGCCGCGATGGTCGGTCTGAAGGCCGGCCTGCTCGAGGCCGAGGTTGGCGGTGGCGCCCTCGCGCCCGGCAGCGTAGAGCACCATGGCCGCTTTGACCGTGCGACCGTTGTCCAGGTGTACCTTGCAGTTGCCATCGCCATCGGTCGGGCCGACGATCTTCTCGGCCTTCGAGCCCAGGTGCAGCTGCACGCCGCGGTCACGCAGCTGGTGGATGAGCTCGGCGATGATCTCCTGATCGATGAAGTCCAACACCTGCTCGCGGGGATCGACCAGGGTGACGGGGATGTCGAGGGCGCTGAAGATGGTGGCGTATTCCACGCCGATCACCCCGGCGCCGATCACGCACAGCGAGCGGGGCAGGGACTCCAGGCGCAACAGATCATCGCTGTCGAGCACGTGCTGACCGTCGAAGGGCACCTCTTGAGGGCGGAAGGGGCGGGTGCCCACGCACACCAGGAAGCGATCAGCGCTGTAAGGTGTGTCGCTGCCGTCGTCGCTCTGCACGGAGATGGTGGTGGCGTCGAGGAATCGCGCGGTGCCTTGCCGGGTGCAGACGCGGTTGCGCGCGAACTGGTGCTCCAGCACTTCCACCTCGTGCTCGAGGGTGAGGTGTAAGCGCTGCTTGAGGTCCTCGGCGCCGATGTCTTGCTTGACGCGGTAGGCACGGCCGTAGAAGCCGCGCTCGCGCCAACCGGAGAGGTTCATCACCGTCTCGCGCAAGGTCTTGGAGGGGATCGTGCCCGTGTGCACGGAGACGCCGCCGACCCGCAGGTTCTTCTCCACCACCAGCACGCGCTTGCCGAGCTTGGCGGCCTGGATGGCGCCTCGGCGCCCCGAGGGCCCGCTGCCGATAACGATGAGATCAAAGTGTTCTGGGACCATGCAGGCGCTCCATCGTCGAGGGCGATCTGGACTCATCCCAAGGGAAGCAAATGCGGCCGAGGTGCGCCGGGAAGCAGGCGGCGATTCCGCGCTGTGGCGTGCGCGTCGCAACGCAAAACTGAGGGCCAGGTCACACGTGGCAGTGTTGCCGTGGCTTGGCGACATCGCCCCCCTCGGGATGTTGCCGTGCCGTACGTCGCCGCCGCCGGCAAGCGTGACCGGTCAATCCGAGGGCGTGCCGATGTGGGTGAGGGTCGGGCGCCTTGCCTGTCGCATGTCTGAAAGGGTAAGCGCCCATTGCCTAGGTGCGGTGCTATGCTCACAACGCTCGTCGGCGATCAGTACTGATGGGCGGCCCGCACTACAAGAATGACGATTACCTGATGATTCATTGCGTCTTACAGGGAGTAAGCATATGACCTACAGGATCGGATCACTCATCGCACTTGCCTGCTTCGGCAGTGCAGCAGTCGCGGCCAACGCGATCGACCAAACCACCGGTAACCCCGGGGCGCCCAGCGCCTTCGATACCAACTACGTCGCCCTGCCGAGCGGCGGTGACCAGGCCTCGGCCTTCGTTCAGAACAACGGCACCTCGCTGCAGTACACAGGTGTTTTGCTCAACGTCGGTGCCGGGGTCAACAACATCTTCATCAAGGTGCAGAACCAGGACGGCGATGACCAGTTCGAGCAGGCCGGCTGCTACATCGGTAACAACATCAACGGCTTTGGGCTTGGCTTCTTCGCCCTCGACGAGCCCTTCAACAGCGCGCAGATGACGGCCACGCGGTCGGGTTCCGACGTGATCGTCGAGCTGACCAACGTGGACCAGGGCAGCAAGGCGGACCAGACCTACGTGTGCTCCGGAGCGCCGGCACCGGAAGGGGAGAGCATCGGCGTGCACGGCTTCGCCAGCCTGGCCCAGCTCGATGACTTCGGTGACGCCACCGGCGTGCTGGACACCTTCTCCTTCTCCGGTCCCCTTTCTTCGAGCGGCAACTGGGCAGATCTCGAGCCGGGCATGACGGCCAACGGCAGTACGGCCTCCGGTGGCTCCCTCGCGCGGGCCATCTACACCGGCGATGGTGGTGGCGGCGGTGATGAGCGCACCTACTGCATCACCTTCGACAACTTCTGCGACTCGATTAGCGTGGTCGACGGCGTGGGTGAGTGGGATTGGACTTGCGACGGCGCCACCTTCGCCGAGGGCGACCAGATCTCGCTGACGCAGAGCGCTGAGGCCTTCCTCTGCACCGGGGAGAGCTGTCCCTTCGGGCCCGGTGCCGCGGAGGATTGGTCCTTCGTGTTCCGCGGTGGCATCAGCGGCACCTTCAACCTGTTCAACTTCACGCAGGGCGTGCAGTTCCAGGTGGACTCGCCCTACACGGTGTTCCCGGGGCAGTCCTGCTTCGGTCTGGCGCCGCAGCGAGGCGTGTCGACGATCGGTTCGCGGGCCTTGCCGAGAGCGGATCGTTAGGCTTTTCACAACGCCCCGGCAGGAGTAGCTTCTGCTCCTCGACGGGCACGGTGGCCGGGGCGAGCGCCTCGGCCACCGCTTCCTCGCGTAGTCCTCGGCACCGGCCGTCCCAGGCGCCTGTGCCGTCATCGGTCCCCTCCTCGGACGAGCGATCAGATGATCCGAACCCTGACTCTCAGCCCCGCACTGGACATCGGGGCCGACATCGCTCGCATGCGCCCCTTCTCGAAACTGCGTAGCGGACCGGCCCGCCACGAACCAGGGGGCGGAGGAATCAACGCGGCGCGGGCGATTCATCGGGTGGGAGGCGAGGTGTGCGCCGTGTTCCCCGCCGACGCCGCGACGGGCGAGCGACTGCTCACGTTGCTGGCTGGGGAGGATGTGCCGGCCGTGCGCGTACCGGCGGACACGCCGGTGCGGGAGAGCCTGTCCCTGTGGGTTCGAGAGCAGCAGGAGACCTACCACGTCGTAACGCCCGGGGGCGACCTGGATCCCGTGGCGGCGCAGGCGTGCGTCGGGGCGCTGCTCGAGTCGTCCGCACCGGTGGAGTGGGTGGTGCTGAGCGGCAGCCTGCCGCCCGGGGTGGAGACCGATTACTACGGCCGAGTCGCTCGTGCCGCTGGCGAACGCGGTGTGCGCGTCGTGTTGGATACCCATGGCGAGGCGCTGGTCGCCGCCCTGCGATCCCCCGTGTTCGCCATCAAACCCAACCTCCGCGAGTTCGGCGAACTCGTCGGGGAGCGACTGGTCGCCGAAGACCGTGCTGGGATCGAGCGCGCGGCACGGACGCTGATGGCACGTGCGCCGCTCGAGGTGCTGCTGCTGACCTTGGGACCCCACGGCGCCATGGTGACCACGAGCGACCGTTGCCACTGGCTGCGTGCACCGACCGTGCGAACGGTGAGCGCCGTCGGCTGCGGCGACAGCTTCCTCGGCGTCTTCACCCAGGCCGTGGCCAGCGGCCGCACGCCGGTCGACGCGGCGCGCCTCGGCATCGCGGCGGGGGCGTCGGCCGCATGTACCCCGGGCTCCGCCCTGTTCGTAGCGGACGATCTCGAGCGTCTCGAGGGCGAGGCGCTGACCGAGCCCCGGGTGCCGACGTAGCCTCAGGCAGAGCGCTCGCGGCGCAGCATCAATGATATCGCTAGGTTGCCTGATGCGGGACTAGTCATCCGCTCACCATCAGTGCACAATCCCGAGGCTAACACGACAGTATTTGTGATGCGCTGCACATACGGGTTTTCCGAAGGGGGGATCCGTCGTATCGCGAATAGTGATCGATTGCACGTACTGGTCATATGGCGCAACGGCACGGGGGGGTCCCGGCCGCGACACCACTCGCCTCCGGGAGGACGAAAGTCACATGGATCAACCATCTACTATCACGCCGGAGGTGGCGCTCGCCTCCGTCGCCGAGCGCATCACGGTGCGCCAGCGCTACGACAACTTCATCGGTGGCAACTGGGTTGCCCCGGCTGAAGGCCGCTACTTCGACAACGTGAGCCCGCTGACCAGCCGTCCGGTCTGTCAGGTCGCACGCTCCACGGCTGCCGACGTGGAAAAGGCGCTGGACGCTGCCCACGCCGCTCGCGACGCCTGGGGCCGTACCTCCCCCACCGAGCGCGCCGCCCTGCTGCTGAAGATCGCCGACCGTCTGGAAGCGAACCTGGCGGACATCGCCACGATCGAGACTGTCGACAACGGCAAGCCCATCCGCGAGACGACGGCCGCTGACCTGCCCCTCGCGGTGGATCACTTCCGCTACTTCGCCGCGTGCATTCGCACCCAGGAAGGCTCCCTGGCAGAGCTGGACGACAACACGGTGGCTTACCACTTCCACGAGCCCCTGGGCGTGGTCGGTCAGATCATCCCGTGGAATTTCCCGATCCTGATGGCAGCGTGGAAGCTGGCCCCGGCCCTCGCGGCGGGTAACTGCGTGGTGCTCAAGCCCGCTGAGCAGACGCCGTTCGGCATCATGGCGGTGATGGACCTCATCGCCGACATCCTGCCCCCGGGCGTGCTGAACGTCGTCAACGGCTTCGGCGTGGAAGCAGGCAAGCCCCTCGCCTCCAGCAACCGTATCGCCAAGATCGCGTTCACCGGTGAGACGACCACGGGTCGCCTGATCATGCAGTACGCGTCGGAGAACCTGATTCCGGTCACGCTGGAACTCGGCGGCAAGTCGCCGAACATCTTCTTCGAAGACGTGATGGATGCGGACGACGACTACTTCGACAAGTGCCTCGAAGGCTTTGCCATGTTCGCCCTCAATCAGGGTGAAGTGTGCACCTGCCCGTCCCGTGCCCTGGTGCATGAGTCGATCTACGATCGCTTCATGGAGCGCGCTGTCGAGCGGGTCAAGGCCGTGCGTCAGGGCAACCCCCTGCAGGCGGATACCATGATCGGTGCCCAGGCCTCGAACGACCAGCTCGAGAAGATCCTGAGCTACATCGACATCGGTCGCCAGGAAGGTGCCAAGGTGCTCACGGGTGGCGGTCGCAGCCGTCTCGGCGGTGAGTTCGACGATGGTTACTACGTCGAACCGACCGTGCTCGAAGGGCACAACAAGATGCGCGTGTTCCAGGAAGAGATCTTCGGCCCGGTGCTCGCCGTGACCAAGTTCTCCTCTGACGAGGAAGCCCTCGAGATCGCCAACGACACGCTCTACGGCCTCGGCGCCGGCGTGTGGAGCCGTGACGGCAACCGCGCCTACCGCTTCGGTCGCGGCATCCAGGCCGGTCGCGTGTGGACCAACTGCTACCACCTGTACCCGGCGCACGCTGCGTTCGGTGGCTACAAGCAGTCCGGTATTGGCCGCGAGAATCACAAGATGATGCTCGACCACTACCAGAACACGAAGAACCTGCTGGTAAGCTACAGCCCGAAGGCCCTCGGATTCTTCTGATTCGGGAGCCATCGAAGGCACAACGCGGTCGCGGGGGCCTTGCCTCCGCGGCCGTTTTTTTTGGCGGGAGAATGGATGTGACCGAACGCGTTTCGATGACAGAAGCCGCGGAGGAACTGGTGCGTAAGCTCCAGTCCACCCACGGCGACCTGATGTTTCATCAGTCAGGCGGGTGCTGCGATGGCAGCGCGCCGATGTGCTACCCCTTGGGGGAGTTCAAGGTGGGCAACAGCGATGTCCACCTCGGTGATGTCGCCGGCTGCCCGTTCTACATGAGTGCATCTCAGTTCGAACGCTGGAGCCATACCCATCTCATCGTGGATGTGGTTCCCGGGCGTGGTGCGGGGTTCTCCCTGGAGGCACCGGAAGGGGTGCGTTTCCTGATCCGCTCTCGTGTGCTGAGCGATGAGGAAAACGCGGCGCTCAACAGCTGAGACGATGGCCGCCCCCGCCTAAGTGGCTGGACGCTCCAGTTCTGCGATAACGGCGTCGAGGCGTTCCGCGTGTGTAAGCAAAAAGGCCACGTAGCTGGCGTTCCGTGACGCAGCGCTGGCAATTTCACTGAGAAACGCTGCGTCTCGTGACCAGATCGATGCGGCCGCCGGAGAAAGCCTCGGTGATGCTCGGGGCTTCCGTCGGCGGGAAGGTGATGAGATGCGAATAGGCGAGGAAGGTGCAATCCACTTCGCTGAGGGGCTCAATGGCGCTGTCACCGAAGTACATGTCCTCGACGCGCAGTATTGCCTCGAGGCGCGCTTCCCGCTGCGCCGTAAACTCCCTGAGCCGCGTGCGCGCGATATCGACGTCTTCGTAAAGGCGCTCGCGAAGCACTCCCTTGGAGCGAGATAGAGCTTAGGCCTTGACGTAAGACCCGGGGGCATCCTCGATGGGGGGCAGCGCCTCGGCGCCCGGGTCACGCGCAGGCACCTCCTCTCCGGAGCGACTGCGCAGCCACGCATTCCAGTGTGGCCACCAGGAGCCGTCGTGGCGCTCCGCGCCTTCCTTCCATGCTTCCACGCTCTCCGGCACGTCGTCATTGGTCATGTAGAAGTATTTCTTGGCCGAGGGCGGGTTCACCACACCGGCGATGTGACCAGATCCCGCGAGCATGAAGGTCACCGGGCCGCTGTAGTGCTGGGTCGCCTTGTAGACTGAGGGGTAGGGGGCGATGTGGTCGTCCACGGAGGACTGTAGGTACACGGGGATGTTCACCCGTCGAAGATCGATGGGCACCCCGTCGAGCTCGAGCGCATCCGGCTGCACCAGGCGGTTGTGCAGGTACATGTTGCGCAGGTAGTACATGTGCATGGCCCGCGGCATGCGCGTCGCGTCTGAGTTCCAGTACAGCAGATCGAAGGCCTTCGGCTTCTCGCCGAGCAGGTAGTTGTTGATCACGAAGGACCAAATGAGGTCGTTGGCCCGGAGCATGTTGAAGCTGCCGGCCATCGTGGCACCATCCAGGTAGCCGCGCTGCTCCATCTGTTGCTCGAGCATGTCGAGCTGGGCATCGTCGATGAACACCCCGAGCTCGCCCGCCTCACTGAAATCCACCTGGGTGGTGAGGAAGGTGGCGCTCGCGATGCGGTCGTCGTTCTCCGCCGCCATCCGCGCCAGGGTGGCGGCCAGCAGGGTGCCGCCGATGCAGTAGCCCACGGCGTTCACGCTGCGCTCGCCGGTGGCTTGCTCCACGGCCTTCAGCGCTTCCATGAGCCCCAAGCGCATGTAGTCGGCGAAGTCGATGTGGGCGAGGGAGCTGCCGGGGTTCACCCAGGAGATGACGAACAGGGTGTAGCCCTGACCCACCAGCCACCTAATGAGCGAGTTGTCCTCGCGCAGATCGAGGATGTAGTACTTGTTGATCCACGGCGGCACGATCATCAGCGGCGTCTTGTGCACGGTGTCCGTCGTCGGCGTGAACTGCAGCAGCTCGATGAGCTCGTTGCGGAACACCACCTTGCCGGGTGTCGTGGCCACGTTCTCACCCACCTCGAAGGCGGAGCTGTCGGTCATGCTGATGCGCAGCTGGCCTTGCTCGGGGGAGAAGTCTTCGATGAGGTTGGCGAGCCCGCGGCGTAGGTTCGCGCCGCCGGTTTCGAGCGTCTTGCGCACCACCTGGGGATTGGTGAAAGGCACGTTACCGGGGGAGGCAGCGCTCGTAAGCTGGCCCATCCAGAAGCGCGCCTGCTCGGCTTCCTTACCTTCGAAGTCCGAGGTCTCGGCGACGAGGGACTCCGCCGCTTCGGCGGCGAGCAGGTAGTGTTGCTTCAGTAGATCGAAGGGCAGGCTCTCGGCCCACGCGTCGTCACGAAAGCGTCGATCGCCTCGGGTGGGTTCACGCACGGGCGCCGGCTTCAGTCCCAGGGTTCGGCCGACCGCGTACGCGCCCAGCGCACCGACGCCGGCGGCGTACTTGAGGGGCGTCTTGACCAGCAGCTCAGGGTGTTGCGCCAGGTGCGCGGTCAGAGCTCGCGCAGGCTTGGTCAGCCCGTACAGGGACTTCAATGGCGGTGGCTTCGGGGTTTTCACGAGCACGTTCTCCACGGCTAGATCCTCAGGCCGCCGTCGATGGCGATGTCGCGGCCTGTGAGGTAGTCGTTCTCGAAGCAGAATCTTACCGTGTGTGCGATCTCCGCCGGGTTGCCGAGGCGCTTGCAGGGAATCTTCGCGGCGAGCTTCTCCAAGGCTTCCGGCTTGACCGCGGCCACCATGGGGGTGTCCGAGAATCCGGGGGAGATGGAGGCCACGCGGATACCGTAGCGGGACAACTCCTGGGCCCACACCACGGTGAGCGAGGCCACCCCCGCCTTGGCGGCGGCGTAGTTGCTCTGCCCCATGTTGCCCGCCTTGGAGATGCTCGCGATGTTCACGATCACGCCCTCGCTCTGCGAGGTGATCATCTGCTTGGCGGCGCCGCGGCCCATGAGGAACACGCCCGTGAGGTTGACGTTGATCACCGCTTGCCAGGCGTCCAGCGTCATCTGCGAGACGATCTCACCGTCGCGTGCCTTCACCAGCAGCCCGTCGCGGGTGATGCCGGCGTTGTTGACGAGGCCATGGAGCTCGGGGCCGAAATCGGCCGCGATGCTCGCGTAGAGGGCGTCCACCGCACTCTCGTCGGCGATGTTGGCCGCGTAGGCCTTGGCGGGGGTGTTCAGGTCGTCGGCGACGGACTGGGCGGCCGCCTGATCGAGATCCACCAGCGCCAGCTGTGCGCCAACGCCCGAGAGCTCGTGGGCCATCGCCCGGCCAAGTCCGCCGGCCGCGCCGGTGATGATGATGAGTTTGCCGTCGAGTTGCACGGGCATTTCCTTATCGGCTAATCGTTTTGTTCGTCTGAGTCGGGGGCAGCGTCTGGGGGCGGCTCAGGTCCCTTGCCGGACCAGGCATCGAAGATCGAGCGCTGCATGGATATCCAGCTGCTGAGCGAGCGTTGCGCCGCCTCGGTCAGCACTTCTGCGGGGTGACTCATGGCTTTGGCATCGGCGCGCCAGCGCTGGGCGAGGTCCGATTGATAGCGTTCGAAGGCTGCGAGGCTGGCGTCGAGGTAGTTCGAGGCCATCTGTTGCAGCGGGTTGTGGCCGAGGCGAATCAGGGATTCCAGGAAGGACTCCGAGAGCAGCACGCGGCCGGGAGACTCCTGCTCGAGCAGGATCTGAAGGAGCACCGCACGGGTGACGTTCTCACCGGTGGTGCCGTCCTCCACCTGGATCTGCTCGCCCGCGCCGATCAGTCGCGCGAGCTCCTGCAGGGTGATGTTGCGTCGGTCTACCGTGTCGTAGAGTCGACGGTTCTTCTGCTTGCGTATGAGGCGCATCACCAGCCCCCTCAGCGCCGTGCCGGCGTGGCCGGCCCGGCGCTCAGGATTGCAACGGCCTTAGGCGTTGCCTTCGGCGGTGGTCACGTCGGCCCAGGCGCTGAAGGCCTTATGGCTGGCGTCGTTGACCTGGGCGATGATCTTCTCGGCGCTGGCGCTCACCGTGTCGAGGAGCTCGCGCTGCTGCTGCAGACGGTCGGCGAAGAACTCAGCCGGTTCGGTCTTCTCCGGCAGGCGCATGGCGCGGACGCCGAAGTCCACCAGCTTCTCGGCCGTAGCGGCCTGTTCGCGTAGGATCTCGCTGGTGGCGTCGAGGTAGATACGGCTGACTTCCTGGGTGCGGGAGGCCAGGTCGGGGTAGCCCTTGAAGAGGGTCTCGAACTCGAAGGGTGCGGTGCTCATGGGAGGCTCCTGGGTTTGTATGGAAGACGTTCCGTTCACGCCAGATACAGCCTAGCAGCTGGATGTGCACCGCACAATAGGGGTGCGGTAAGTACTGATTAAAAAGAGAAACCCGTAGTGTGCGGCGCACGCTACGGGTTTCTCAGGGCCCGGTCAGATGTGATGCTAAGAACTAGTACATGTGCTGTCCGCCGTTGATCGACAAGGTGGATCCGGTGATGAAGCCGGCCTCGTCAGCCACCAGGAACAGCACCCCGCGAGCGATCTCATCGGCGTGGCCGAGGCGCCCTACGGGAATCTTGGCGACGATCTTCTCCAGGACACGCTCAGGCACGGCCGCCACCATGTCGGTGTCGATGTACCCCGGGGCGATCGCGTTGCAAGTGATGCCCTTGGCAGCGCCCTCCTGGGCCAGCGCTTTGGTGAAGCCGTGGATGCCGGATTTGGCGGCGGCGTAGTTCACCTGGCCGTACTGGCCGGCCTGGCCGTTGATCGACCCGATGTTCACGATGCGCCCGAAGTTGCGCTCGCGCATACCGGGCAGCACGGCGTGGCACATGTTGAAGCAGCCACCGAGGTTGGTGTCGATCACCTGCTGCCAATTCTCGTGACTCATCTTGTGCATCGTGCCGTCACGGGTGATGCCGGCGTTGTTGATGAGGATGTCGGCGGGCCCGAGATCGCGTTCGATCATCGCTACACCCTCCGTGCACTCTACCGAGTTGGCCACATCGAAGCGGAAGGTGGCGATGCCCGTGCGGTTGCGGAACTCCTGGGCACGTTCCTCATTGCCCGCGTACACGGCGGCCACCTTGTAGCCGGCTGCCTGCAGGCCCAGGCAGATCGCTTCGCCGATCCCCCGCGTGCCGCCAGTGACGATTGCTGTCTTGCTCATTGAGATGTCTCCGTAGGGATCAGTCGCGTTCGACGCACACGGCGATGCCCATGCCGCCGCCGATGCACAAGGTGGCAAGGCCCCGACGCGCATCGCGCTTGATCATCGCGTGGACCAGGGTGGTCAGCACACGCGCGCCGGAGGCGCCGATGGGGTGTCCGAGGGCGATGGCCCCGCCGTTCACGTTGACCTTGGCGAGGTCCCAGCTGAGGGCGTCGTTGACGGCGATGGCTTGGGCCGCGAAAGCCTCGTTGGCTTCGATCAGGTCGAGCTCGTCAATAGCCCAACCGGCCTTCTCGAGAGCACGACGGGAGGCTGGGATGGGACCCGTGCCCATCAGCGTCGGATCCACCCCGGCGGTGGCCCAGGAGGCGATGCGCGCCAGCGGCACCATGCCGTGGCGGTGCGCGTACTCCTCGTGGGTGACGACCAGGGCCGCCGCGCCGTCGTTGAGCCCGGAGGCGTTGCCGGCGGTCACGGTGCCCTCGGCGTCGAAGGCCGGGCGTAGCTTGGCGAGCCCTTCAGCGGTGGTCTCCCCCCGGGGGAACTCGTCGGCGTCCACCACCGTCATCCCTTTGCGGCCGGGCACTTCGACAGCCACGATCTCGTCTGCGAAGGCACCGGCCTCGATGGCCGCCGCCGCCTTGCGTTGGGACTCGGCCGCGAAGGCGTCTTGGCGCTCGCGATTGATCTCGTAAGCCTTGGCCACGTTCTCCGCGGTCATGCCCATGTGGATGCCGCTGAACGCGTCTTGCAACCCGTCCACGAGCATGCTGTCGACCAAGGTGGCTGGCCCCATCTTGACGCCACGGCGCAGGTGCGTGACGTGGGGAGAGCGGCTCATGCTCTCCTGGCCACCGGCCACGACCACGTCGGCATCGCCGGCGAGGATGGCCTGGTGGGCGAGGGCGACCGCCCGCAGGCCCGAGCCACAGATCTGGTTGATCGTAAGGGCCGTGCGCTCCTTGGGGATGCCCGCGTTGATCGCCGCCTGGCGCGCGGGGTTCTGACCCGCGCCACCGGTGAGCACCTGGCCCAGGGTCACCTCGTCGACGAACTCCGGCGCACAGCCGGCCCGTTCGAGGGCGGCGCTGATGGCGATGCTGCCGAGCTTGTCGGCTGACAGGCTCGCTAGGCCACCGCCAAAATTTCCGATCGGCGTGCGGGCGGCGCCGACGATCACTGGGTTGGGCATGGGTGTCTCCGTGTTGGGTGCGCCGTTCTCGGCGCTTAGCCCTTGTTCAAACGGTTCTCGACGAGATCGGTGACGACGGCCGGCTCTGCCAGCGTCGACACATCGCCGAGGTTGTCGATTTCATTGGCGGCGATCTTGCGCAAGATGCGGCGCATGATCTTGCCGGAGCGCGTCTTGGGCAGACCCGGGGCGAACTGCACCAGATCCGGCGTCGCGATGGGGCCGATCTCTTGGCGCACCCAACTGCGCAGGGCCTTGGTCAGCTCCGGCGAGGGCTCGAGGCCGGCGGCCAGGGTCACGTAGACGTAGATCCCTTGACCTTTGAGGTCGTGCGGGTAACCAACCACCGCTGCTTCCGCAACTGATTCGTGAGCCACCAGGGCGCTTTCGACTTCAGCGGTACCCATTCGATGCCCGGATACGTTGACAACGTCATCCACGCGGCCCGTGATCCAGTAGTCGCCGTCGACGTCTCGGCGGGCGCCGTCACCGGTGAAGTATGTGCCCGGATAGTTGGTGAAGTAGGTGTTGACGAAGCGCTCGTGATCTCCGTAGAGCGTTCGCATCTGTCCTGGCCAGCTGTCCTTGATGACGAGGATGCCATCCGCTTCTCCCTCAAGCTCGTTTCCTTCGTTGTCCACTAGGGCCGGCTGCACGCCGAAGAACGGTCGTGTCGCCGAGCCGGGTTTTTGTGCCGAGACGCCGGGCAGGGGCGTGATCAGCACGCCGCCGGTCTCCGTCTGCCACCAGGTGTCGACGATGGGGCACTGCGAGTTACCCACGGCACGGTGATACCACTCCCACGCCTCGGGGTTGATCGGCTCACCCACTGAACCCAGGAGGCGCAGCGTGTTACGAGTACTGTTCGCCATGCACTCATCGCCCTCGCGCATCAGGGCGCGCACGGCGGTGGGGGCGGTGTACAGCTGGGTGACCCCGTGCTTGTCGATGATCTGCCCGAAGCGGGAATAGTCGGGGTAGCTGGGTACGCCTTCGAACATCACGGTGGTGGTGCCGTTGGCGAGGGGGCCGTAGATGATGTAGCTGTGGCCGGTGACCCAACCGACGTCGGCGGTGCACCAGTACACGTCACCGTCTTGCGTGTCGAAGACGTACTCGTGGGTCATCGACGCGTAGACGAGGTAGCCGCCGGTGGTGTGCAACACGCCCTTAGGGCTGCCCGTGGAGCCGGAGGTGTAGAGGATGAACAGCGGTGCCTCGGCTTCCATGGGTACGGGCGGGCAGACGGCGGAGGCCGTGGCCACCAGATCGTGGTACCAGTGGTCACGGGTGTCGTCCCACGCGATCTTGCCGTGCGTGCGACGCACGACCACGACGTGCTCGACGGTGTCCACCGAGTCCAAGGCAGCGTCGACGTTGGGCTTCAGGGGTACGCGTTTGCCGCCGCGCATGCCCTCGTCCGACGTGATCACCAGACGCGAGCCGCAGTCGGCGATGCGCCCGGCGAGGGCTTCCGGTGAGAACCCGCCAAAGACCACGGCGTGGGGGGCGCCGATGCGGGCGCAGGCCAGCATCGCAACGGCGGCCTCGGGGATCATCGGCAGGTAGATCGTGACCGGATCACCCTGCTCGACGCCCAAGTCCTGCAGCGCGTTGGCGAAGCGGCAGACGCGCTCGTGCAGATCCCGGTAGGTGATGTGCTCGTGCTCGCTGGGGTCGTCGCCTTCCCAGATGATCGCGACCTGGTCGCCGCGCTCCTCTAAATGTCGATCCAAGCAGTTGGCGGCTGCGTTGAGCTTGCCGTCCTCGAACCAGCGTATGGACACGTCGGCGGGATCGAAGGACGTATTCTTCACCTGCGTGTAGGGCTGCATCCAGTCGAGCCGCCTACCCTGTTCTCCCCAGAAGGCTTCCGGAGCCTCGATGGAGCGCCGGTACATCGCCTCATAGCTTCGCGCATTCAGTCGGTAGCTCTGTGACTGGTGCGTGGCGTCGAGCTCGCTCTTGGTGCTGACCATCGTCTTCATCCCCTTTGGCCGTTCTGGTGTCTTGCAAACGTGCATTGCCATGGATTGCAACCAAGTGGAGCAAAGGCTGAGCGCCGCGATCTATAGCTAGTTACCGAAGGTGCCTTCGCAATTCGCCGTCGTGCGGCGGCGAGCCGGTGTCGAGCATGCGGCGAGGGTCTCCTGCCGATCAGCGCGGGGGTGCTGGCCGGCGCGCGTTGCTCGTGAGAGGGTAGAAGAAGCGCCGGAGAACGCGGTGGCGCAGCGCCAAGGAGGAGCCATGGGCGGCGAGAGCGAGACCGAGCACGCGGACCCAGCGGATGATGCTGCGGCAAACACCTATCCCTTTGTGGCACCGACCCGTCAGCTGCCATGGTCAGCGCCGCTCGGATGGCTGAAGTTGGGCTGGAACGATTACAAACGCGCGTGGCCGCAGAGCCTGAGCTACGGTGTCTTCATGGCGCTCGCCAGCGTGTTGGTGAGCGTGCTCTCGTGGCGCTACGGCAGTGCGCTATTCCTGCTCTCGATGCTGGGCGGCTTTGTGTTCCTGATGCCCCTGGTGTGCATCGGGCTCTACGCCCTGAGCGCTCAGTTGGAGCGCGGACAGGCGCCGTCCTTGAGAACCGCACTGCACACGTCCTTTCGGCGGCACCTCGACAACGGCCTCGTGTTCGCCCTCGTGCTGATCGTCGTCTTCCTGGTGTGGGCGAGGGCCGGTGCGGTGATGAGCATCTTTCTGCCCCAGCAGAGTGATCCGCCGCTGGCCGATCTGGTCACTTACTATGCGATCGGCACCGCGGTGGGGGCTGTGTTCACGGCCGTGGCCTTCTCAGCGAGTGCGTTCTCGCTGCCGATGGTGGTGCATCGGCGGGTAGACATGATCACGGCGGTGATCACGTCCGTGAATGCGGTGCTGCGCAACAAGCAGGCGATGCTCGTATGGCTCAGCTGCATCGTGCTGGCGGTATTGTTCGGGATAGTGACCGGGTTCGTCGGGCTCGCGGTGAGCCTGCCCGTCATCGGTCACGCGGCGTGGCACGCTTACCACGCGACGATCGACGCGGAGGGATTTCCACGTCACCAGACCGGCGTGACGGCGAGCCCGAGACCCGTCGCCCCGTCGGTCTGACACGTAAGTGCAGCCCTAGCGTCCCGTGCGGCCGAAGCGACGGCCGATGTGGAAGCCGTAGGTGATGGGGTCGATCTCGACGGTACCGAGGGCAGCGCCGTCGAGGGTGGCGTCCGTGTCGATATCGATCCAACGGAAGTCGGCACCGACGAACCACTGGTCAGAGACCTGCACATCGATGCCGGCCTGGGCGGCGAAGCCAAAGGACGTGTCCAGGGACAGATCCGTGCCGTCGAGGGCGCCTTCCGTGTCCTCACCGAAGAACAAGGTCATGTTCAGGCCCGCGCCGATGTAGGGCTGCACCCGGCCGCGCGGGTTGAAGTGATACTGCAGCGACAGGGTGGGGGGCAGGTGTTCGGTGTCACCCACCTGATCGCCCGTATCCGCCAGGTTGATGTCGTGACTGAAGGGCGCAGCGGCCAGCAGTTCCACCGCCAGCTTGTCCGTGACGAAGTAGGACACGTCGAAGGTGAACTGGGTGCCCGAGTCCACGCTGACGATGTCGGAGTTGTCCGACTTGGGATCGACCACCTTGGCACCTGTGCGCACGCGCCAGTCGCCGGCATCTGCGTTGGCCGCCGGGGCGGCGAGGGTCAGGGCCAGGGCTGCGAGGCCTGCGGCTCTCCATCCGTTCGAGCTGCTCATCTTCGACTCCTCCTAATCATCGTGTTCGTTAAGTGAGCGAGGAGCACCTTACGGCTCCATGCGCCGCAGGCGGAATCGCCGTTAGCCGCAGCCGCCCCTGCGGAATTCCCGTAGCGTCGTTGCGCCAGGCGCGGCATTGGCTTGGGCTGCGGGTACTGCGTATTGAGCGCGTATCGCCGCGGCGCGAAGCTCTGCGAGCATCTGATCTGGAGAGAGTCGAGGAGCGATCATGGGGCAGGCGCTAGAGAGCCTCGCAACGGATGGGCGCTGCGCAACCGTAGACGCCTCGGAGGTGCCGAACGGCTACCGCGTGGAACGGGTCACCTGGGTCCATCACTGGAATGAGCATCTGTTCAGCTTTCGCACCACGCGAGACGCTGGGTTCCGTTTCCGCAATGGACACTTCGTGATGCTGGGACTACCTGATGTGCCCAAGCCTTGCGTGCGCGCCTACAGCATCGCGAGCCCCAACTACGAGGAGTGCCTCGAGTTCTTCAG
>JBCBZW010000048.1 GCA_039815145.1 Pseudomonadota bacterium | reverse complement strand
GACGCGACCTACGACGCTTGGCTGATCCTCGCCCCCCACTTGCCCCTGGTGCCGGTGTCGCGGGCGGTGGGGTCCCGGGTGCGCGAGGCGAGTGACGAGGCACTGCAATCGGCGAACCATCTGGCGGAGATCACGCAACACTCCTCGATGAGGCGGGCGGAGGATCGGCTCCCGGCGCAACGTGCGATCGCCGATCTCTTCACGATCGCGCTTGGCCTGACGGCGCCCGATCCGCTCCCCGCGGGCCCCTACGGCACGCTCTACCTCGCCTTCCGCGAAGACGTGGCCGGTTTGCCTGACGTGCGCGAGTCCCTCTCGCGGCGTGCCGCGCGCCTCGGCTGCAGCAGTCGCACCCTAACGCGGGCATGCCTATCCGTCTCGGGGCGTACCGCCAAGCAGGAGAGCGACGCGATACTGGCCTTGGAGGCGCGTCGTCTCCTCGCCGTCCCGTCCTTGACCGTCACGCAGATCGCGTCGGCCCTGGGCTTCAGCGAAGCGACCAACTTCAGCAAGTTCGTCCGGCGCACCACCGGCGCGCCGCCGGCCACCTGGCGACGGCGAGCCTGATCGCCCTACGCGCGCAGCTGATCACCGATGGGCAGCCTGCGTAGGCGTTTGCCGGTGGCCGCGAAGATCGCATTGGTCAGGGCCGGCGCCGCACTCGGCAACCCCATCTCGCCCGCCCCGGTCGGGGTGTCGTCGTAGTCGAGCACGTGCGCTTCGAAGCGCGCCGGGAACGCCGCGATTTTGGCCAAGGGGTAGTCGTGGAAGTTGCTTTGCTCGATCTGGCCGTCGCGCACGGTGATCTCCAGCCCCAAGGCCGTGCTCAAGCCGTCGACCGTACCCCCCTGCAACTGGGCCTCGACGGCGTTGGGATGGATCGCGTAGCCGACGTCCATCGCCGCCACGATGCGCTCGATCGTGAGGTCGCCGGCGTCTGAGACGCTCACTTCGATCGCGTGCGCCGCGTAGCCGCCGAAGGTGAAATGGGTGGCGATGCCCACGCCCCGCCCAGCGCCTCGTGGCTTGGCGTAGTCGATGCGTTCAGCAACGAATCGGGTCAAGCGAGCCAAGCGGCCGGGATTGAACGTCGGGCCGCCATGGTTCTCGTACGGGAGCTCGCGCAGCTCGCCGAGCAGGCGCAGGCGCAGCGCCAGCGGGTCCTCGCCTGTCTCGTGGGCCACCTCGTCCAGGAAGCTCTGCACCACGAACGCGTTAGCCGTATGCGCCGGCGCGCGCCAGGAGCCCCGCGGCACACCGATCGCGTTGTGGTGATACTCGAGCTGCAGGTTGGGCACGATGTGCCGGGGAAAGTCGTCCGAGTACAGCTCCGCCTGCCACAGGCGTTCGTCAGGCATGTTCGGGCGTCGGTAATACTTCGAGGCGCTGGCCAGGCGATGCGCCCAGGCGATTACCTCACCGTTCTCGTCGACCCCGGCCTTCATCTCGTGCGTACCCGCGGGCCGGTAGAAGTCGTTCTTGATGTCGTCCTCGCGGGTCCATTGCAGCTTGATCGGCCAACCCGTGCGCTTGGAGATCAGAGCAGCTTCGGCCACGTAGTCGTTGGTGAGGCGCCGACCGAAGCCACCCCCCACGCGGGTGAACTCCACATGGATCTGATCGCGCTCCAAGCCCGTAACCCACGCCGCCGAGCGCGAGGCGCCGCTCGGCGTTTGCGTCGGCGCGATGATGTGGCAGCGATCTTCCTGCACGTGGGCGAAGGCGTTCTGCGGCTCCATCGGCGCGTGGCTCGCGAAGGGCACCTGGTAGCGCCGCACCACTTGGGTGCTGGCCTTGGCGAAGGCGTCGTCGAAGTCGCCATCATCCACGCCGATCTGACCGCGCGTCGCCAGCATGCGCTCGTTGTCGGCCCAGAAGCGCTCGGAGCTATCCTCCGCGCTAGGTCCTTTCTCCCACTCCACGCGCAGGGCTGCCCTGCCCTTGATCGCCGCCCAGGTAGTCGTGGCCACGACGGCGACGCCGCTGGCGAGGATCTGGTAGGGCTCGCCCATGGCGGGGCCTTCGATCTCGAAGACATCCAGCACGCCGCGGATCTGGCGGGCGGCCGCGTCATCGATCCGCTTCACCGTGCCGTTGAGCCAAGGGCTGCGCGCGATGACCGCGTAGCGCATGCCGGGGACTTCCGTGTCGATCCCGTAGCGGGCCTTGCCGGTCACGATGTCGCGCACCTGCACGTTGCCGTGGCGCTTGCCGACGATGCGGTACTCGTCGGGCGACTTGAGACTTGCGGGGGCCTCGGCCTCTGGAAGCTTGGCGGCGTCCGCGACCAGGGAAGCGTACGGCAGGGAGGCGTTCGCGCGATCGCACACCACGGTGCCTTCCACGGTGCGGCACTCGTCCACCGTGGCGCCGAGGCGTGCGGCGCCTGCCCGGAGGAGACGTTCGCGGGCCGTCGCGCCGACCTGGCGCATCAGCGCCAGGTTCGAGGTCAGGCCCGTGCTGCCGCCGACGCCCTGGACGCCGTACTTCCAGGTGAAGCCGTCGTTGGTTCGCACCAGGCCCAAGGGCATGGGCGTAACGTCGACCTGCGACCAGGCGACGTCCAGTTCCTCGGCCACGAGCATCGGGAGGGCCGTGCGTACGCCCTGACCGATCTCCGGCTGGGACGAACCAATGCGCACGCGGTTGTCCGTGCCGATCTCCACGAAGAATCCGAGGCGGCGTGCGTTCGCCTCGTCACCCAGGGCGGGGATGCCGAGGACCAGGGCGCCGCTCGCGGTGGCGCCGGCGATGATGAACTGGCGACGCGTGAGCATCGGTGAGCGATCAACGTTCATCGGTAGCCTCCTGCCCAGCGGCGCTGGATGCCTCGTCGCGCGTAGCTGCCATCAGGGCCGCCGCGCGATGGATGCCTTCGCGGATACGCGGATAGGTGCCGCAGCGACAGCGGTTGGTGAAGTGGCGATCGATGTCGGCATCAGTGGGCGTCGGCCACTTCGACAGAAAGTCGGCCGCTGCCATGACCTGACCCGCCTGGCAGTACCCGCACTGCGGCACATCCAGGCTCAGCCAGGCCTCCTGCACGGGGTGCAGGGTGGTCTCGCTCGGCGCCAGGCCCTCGATCGTGGTCACGGCCTTGCCCGCCACCTCGCTCACGGCCACCGTGCAGGCGCGTTGGGCCTGACCGTCGAGGTGCACGGTGCAGGCGCCGCACTGGCCGATACCGCAGCCGAACTTGGTGCCCGTGAGACGCAGGGAATCGCGCAGGACCCAGAGCAGCGGGGTGTCGTCATCCCCGTCGAAGGTGACCGGGACTCGGTTGACGGTGAAGGCGATCATGGGCTGAGCACTCCTCGGCGGCGCTTAGGAACTCACCCTTTTGACTCGTTGCCAGATCGGCTGTTCGTGAGGCCGCGCTCACTTCGCCGCGGTGCTGTCTCGCTTCGCCCCATTTCTAGGCTGATGGACTCAGCCTGCGGTTGGGGTGCGCTTACGCAGCGCCGCCAGGGGAAGCAAGCTCAACGGACAGCACGAGGTCCCGCTGCAGGTCTGAGCCGACGAGAAACGTCTTCTCACCAACCACCTCGAAACCGTGCTTGCGGTAGAAGGCGATTGCCTTCGGGTTGTGCTCCCACACCCCCAGCCAGAGCACCCTCGCCCCCGCGCCGGCGGCACGGGCGAGCACCTCGGCCATCAGCACCTGCGCGAGGCCGCGGCCGTGATGCTCCTGGCGCAGGTAGATACGACTCAGCTCCGCTTGGGCTTCGTTCGCCAGGCGGTCGCTGGCCGAGGTCGTCTTGATCTGCGCGTAACCGACTAGCAGATCTGCTTGCTCCATGAGGAGCGTGATGATCCCGAGGTGGCGAATCTCGCCTAGCTGTTGTGCTTCGTTGAAGGCACCGGCGCAGTAGAGGTCCAGGTCCTCGGGGGTGTTCTGGTCGGCGAAGGCGTCGCGGAAGGTCTGCTCGGCCAAGTGCGCGAGTGCTGGCGCGTCCGCCAAAGTAGCGCTTCGGATGGCGGGTTGCGGGGAGGCCGTCATAGGGCCCCTACTCAAGCACCGGAAGCGAGGGGCTGCAAGTGCTGGCCCCAGACTAGGCGTGTTTCACATGCTTTGGAGTTATCGCCACACGAACCCGGCGCAAAGAGCGAGCACCAAAGAGTTGAGTGAAGAGATAGATTTGGTCGGGGCGGCGAGATTCGAACTCACGACCCCTTGCACCCCATGCAAGTGCGCTACCAGACTGCGCCACGCCCCGACCGGACCCACACGAGCGGCCGCCCGTGCGAGGCCGGCAATGATACCCGCACTCGCGCGCTCAGGTCACGACTTTCCGGCAAGTTTGCCCTCGAGGCGGGCCACCTCCTGCTCCAGCTCGCGATAGCCTCGCGCCACCCGGCGCAGGGCCTGCACCATGCCCTTGCGCTTGCCGTCCGCCTCGCCCTCCTCCGGGGTCAGGCGCTGGATCATCTGCTTGAGCACCTCGCGGCCGCTGGAGACGGACTCGTCGAACGCCGCGCTACGGCCCTCGCCCCCGACACTCGGACCGCCCGGCGCGCCCGGCACGCCCGCGCCACCGGCTCCAGCCCGCCGCGCGGCCAAGCCCTTCTTCTTGCGCATCATCCCGCCGCCACCGCCGGCGCGTGCCCCCACCTTCTTCTTCTTTTTCCGGCGCAACCCCCCCACCTTTTTCAGGGTCGGCGGGGTGCCGTCGCCCATGGCGGCCGCATCTAGGTCATCGTCCAAGGAATCCGGGAGCGCAGTGCCGGGGATGTCGTCCACGGAGAGCTCCTCGAAGTCGGCTTCCAGGATCTCATCGTTGTCTTGCTTCTTACCGGCCACTGCTGGTGACTCCCTTGTTTCGCATGATTCTCAGTGCTTTGCACCGTCTTGTTGAGCGTCGTCGGAAGGACAGCTCTGGTAGCATTCCACCTTATCAGACGCCAACCTCAGGAAATCGGCACCAGTGAGCACCCGCCCCAATTCGCCGCCGAAGCGCGCAACCGTCCGCCTGCTGGCAGCAGCCCTCGTGGTCCTCGCCACTCCTCTCGCCCAGGCCGCCACCGACGCTGAGGTCGCCGCCAAGGTGCGCGACTGCGCCGGCATCCGGAAGGACAAGGTGCGCCTGCGCTGCTTCGACGCGGCCCTGCGCGAGGCGGCACCGACACCGGCGCCCGCCTCGACGGCCACGACCACGCAAGCCACACCGCCTGAGCCCGCACCTTTGCCCGCCGAGGCGCCGCCCAGCGACGACGCGTTCGGCAAGGAGGAAGTGGAGCGGCGGGAATCCAAGGGTAAGAAGAAGCCGCCCGAGGAGACCCCGCAGATCAAAGCCGTGGTCGCCGCCATCGCCAAGCGCCGCGATGGCCTGATGACCATCACCCTGGACAACGACCAAGTGTGGCGACAGAAGTCCGTGACCACCCTGTTCCGCCTACGCGTGGGTGACGAGGTCACGGTGAAAAAGGGGCGCTTCGGCGGCTATACGCTGGTAGCGCCGGGTCGGAAATCGACCGCGGTCACGCGGCTCGAGTGATCCGTGGGCGCGCTCAGCGCCTGAGGTCTCTCAAAATCTCTTCAAGTTCCGAGCGTAACTGCTTGATAATCTGCTGGCTTTGCGTGACATCTTCGCGCGCTGCCTCGCCCGTCAGCTTCTGTCGGGCGCCGCCGATGGTGAAGCCCTCATCGTACAGCAGGCTGCGGATCTGGCGGATGATGATGACATCTTGGCGCTGGTAGTAGCGCCGATTGCCGCGACGTTTCACCGGCTTGAGCTGGGGGAATTCTTGTTCCCAGTAGCGGAGCACGTGGGGTTTTACGGCGCACAGATCGCTGACTTCACCGATCGTGAAGTAGCGTTTGCCAGGGATCGCCGGCAGTTCGTCGTTATTCGCCGGTTCCAGCATAGGCCTCTACTCGCGCTTTGAGCTTTTGGCCTGGCCTGAAGGTCACCACACGGCGAGCGGTGATCGGAATCTCCTCGCCGGTTTTGGGATTGCGGCCGGGTCGCTCGTTCTTATCTCGAAGATCAAAGTTACCAAATCCGGAAAGCTTGATCTGCGATCCCGTCGCTAGCGCGTTGCGGAGTTCCTCGTAGAACAGGTCTACGAGCTCACGCGCCTCTCGCTTGTTGAGCCCGAGTTCGTTATACAGGGATTCGGCCATGTCGGCCTTGGTCAGTGCCATCTCAGTCTCGGAGCTTCGCGCCCAACTTTGCTGCTACGTGCTGGCGAACCTGGTCGATGACCTGATCCGCTTCCTCGCCGGTTAGATTGCGCGACGACTCCTGCAAAATCAAGCCCAAAGCGATACTTTTTAGACCTGAATCTACTTTGTCCCCGCGGTACTCGTCGAAGAGCACCACCTCCTGCAGCAGCGGTCCCGCCGCGTCGCGGATGGTGCGCACGATCTCCTGCGCGGGCGTCGCCTCGTCCACCAGCAACGCAAGATCCCGACGACTGGACGGATATTTCGAGACTGCCTGAAAGCTCGGCAGCCCTCCCTTGGTCAAAGCGGCCATACTCAGCTCGAAGCAGTAGGTGTTCGCTGGCAGGTCCAGGGCGGTGAGTTGACTCGGGTGCATCGCGCCGAGGAAGCCGATCTCCTCATCTCCTCGGCGAACCCACGCGCTCTTGCCCGGGTGCACCAGCCCGTCCGGTCCGCCGGGCACGAACTCGATGCTCGCATCGCTGGTCGAAGCGAGCAGCGCCTCGAGATCGCCCTTCACGTCGAAGAAGTCGAGGGCAGCAGCCCCGTTCGCCCACCCTTCGGGCTTGGCCGTGCCGCAGGCCACGCCCGCGAGCATCTTCTCCTCGCGGAAACCGCCCTGCCCATCGGTGAGGTAGCGCGCGCCGACCTCGAACAGACGAACGCGACTGCGCTGACGAGCGACGTTCTGGCGAAGCGCGACGAGCAGTCCAGGCAACAGACTCGGTCGCATGACGGCGAGATCTGAGCTGATCGGATTCGCGAGGGTGGCCCCTTCGTTAGGCATGCCCACCTTCGCGAGCAGCTCCGGGTCTTGGAAGCTGTAGGTGATCGCCTCCTGGTAGTCGCGATCGACCATGAGTTGCTTCAAGCGCAGGTCCGGCAGGCGCGACTCGCTCACCGGGCGAACGGTGAGCGGTGCGGCCTCGGCCTGGGCCGGGATGTTGTCGTAGCCGTAGAGGCGTGCGACCTCCTCGATGAGGTCGGCCTCGATGTTGATGTCGAAGCGGAAGCTCGGCGGTGTGACCTGCCAGCCCTCATCTCCGGTGCGCTCCATGGCCAACCCGAGGCGTTCGAAGCCTGCCTCCACGGCGTCGTCCGGGACGTGGATGCCGATCAGACGATCGAGCTGCGAGCGACGCAGGGCCACCGCGGGACGCGACGGTAAGGCCGACGGATCCTGGGCCAGCACCACCGGCCCCGGCGTGCCGCCGACGATGTCGATGAGCAGCGCAGTCGCGCGCTCGATGGCCGCCACCTGGCCCTGCGGATCGACGCCACGCTCGTAGCGATGGGACGCGTCCGTGTGCAGGCCGATGCGTCGCGCGCGGCCAGCGATCGCGGTGGGCGCGAACCAGGCGCTTTCGAAGAAGACGTCCACCGTGTCGTCGTCGACGGCGGTCGACTCGCCGCCCATCACGCCTGCCAAAGCGACCGGGCCGCTGGCGTCCGTGATCAGCAGCATGTCGTCCTCGAGCGTGACCTCCTTGCCATCGAGCAAGGTGAGCTGCTCGCCCGCGCGTGCCATGCGCACGTCGATGTCGCCGCTCAGCTTGCCGTGGTCGAAGCCGTGCATGGGCTGGCCACGCTCGAGCATCACGTAGTTGGTCACGTCGACGACGGGGTGGATCGCTCGCAACCCACTGCGGCGCAGGCGCTCCTGCAACCAGAGGGGCGACGTCGCATTGGGTCGGATACCGCGGATCACCCGCCCGGCGTACACCGGACAGGCCTGCGGTGCTGACAGGGTGATCCCCCGCACATCGTCGCCCGGGGATGGCACCTCGGCCACCTCCGCTTGGGGGGCGTCGATGTTGTTGAGCGCACTGACCTCGCGGGCGATGCCGATCAGACCCAGGCAATCGCCACGGTTAGGCGTGAGATCCACCTCGATGATCGTGTCGTCGAGGTCCAGGTACTCGCGCAGGGGCGTCCCCACCGGGGCATCGGCGGGCAGCTCCATGATGCCGTCGTGCTCTTCGCCGAGGCCGAGCTCGCGCGTGGAGCACAGCATGCCGGCGGAGGCCACACCGCGCAGCTTGCTGCGTTTGATCTTGAAATCCCCGGGCAGGCGCGCACCCACCAAGGCGACGGCGACTCGGATGTCAGCGCGTGCATTAGGCGCACCGCAGACGATGGACAGCATTTCGCCCGTGCCCGCATCCACCTCGCATACGCGCAGGCGATCCGCATTCGGGTGCTGCTCGGCCGCTACCACGCGCCCGACCACTACCTTCTCAAAGGCGGGTGCGGCCGGTTCGATCGCGTCCAATTCGAGGCCGGCCATGGTGAGCTGGGCGCCAAGCGCCTCGGGGCTCAGATCATGAGCAACGAACTCGCGCAGCCAGGCATTGCTGAAGCGCACGGTGGTCTCCCGGAAAAATCAGTTGAACTGCTGCAGGAAGCGAACGTCGTTCTCGAAGAACAGACGCAGGTCGTCCACGTGGTAGCGGAGCATCGCGAGGCGCTCGACGCCCATGCCGAAGGCGTAGCCGGTGTAGCGTTCCGGGTCCACGTTGGCATGGCGAAGCACGTTCGGATGGACCATGCCGCAGCCGGCGATCTCCAACCATCCCGTGCCTGAGCACACCCGACAGCCTTCCCCGCCACAGATGACGCAGCCGATGTCGACCTCTGCCGACGGCTCGGTGAACGGGAAGTAGGACGGGCGCAGGCGCAGGGCCAGGGACTGCTCGAAGAACTGCTGCACGAACTCGTGAAGCACGTGCTTCAAGTTGGCGAAGCTGATGTTCTCGTCCACCACCAGGCCTTCGATCTGGTGGAACATGGGCGTGTGCGTGACGTCGGAGTCGCAGCGGTACACGCGCCCCGGGGCGATCAAGCGCACAGGCGGCTCGCTGCTCAGCATCTCGCGGATCTGCACCGGCGAGGTGTGCGTGCGCAGGAGCCACTGCTCTCCCTTCATGTAGAAGGTATCGTGCATGGCCCGCGCCGGGTGATGTTCGGGGATGTTGAGGGCTTCGAAGTTGTGGAAGTCGTCTTCGATCTCGGGCCCCTCGGCCACATCGAAGCCCACCTGTCGGAACAGGGATTCCACGCGCTGCATCGTGCGGGTGACCGGATGCAGGCCGCCGGTAGCGACGCCTCGACCGGGCAAGGTGACGTCGATTCGTTCACTCGCCAGGCGCTCGGCGAGGGCCGCAGCGGCCAGGGTCTCGCGACGGGCGTTGAGCAGCTGCTGCAGCTGCCCCTTAGCCACGTTGATCTCGCGTCCCGCGTCGCGGCGCTGATCGCCTGGCAAGGCGCTGAGGCCCTTCAGGCGCTCCGTGAGTGCCCCCTTCTTGCCGAGGTAACGCACGCGCACCTCATCGAGGGCTGCGGCGTCTGCTGCGGCCTCTACCTCACTGGTGGCACGCGCCAACAGTTCGCCTAAGGGTTCCACCACTCGCTCCTTCGTCACCCGTCCGCAAGCGGCGGGCGACCGGCGCGTCGCTCGCTAACGGATCTGCTGCTTGAGTTCAGGGGTGACCGTCCGCCACCGTGGCGGACGGTCGACTTGCCGGATAGCGGCCTAGCTCGCAGCGGCGGTGGGCTGGGCGGCGAGTGCGTCGGTCGCCTGTTTGGCGATCGCCGCAAAGCCGTCCGGCTGATGGATCGCGAGGTCCGCAAGGGCCTTGCGGTCGATCTCGATACCGGCGAGCTTGAGGCCGTTGATAAATCGGCTGTAGGACAGGCCGTGGGGACGCACGGCAGCGTTGATACGGGCGATCCACAGGGAGCGGAACTCACGCTTGCGCTGACGGCGATCACGATAGGCGTACTGGCCGGCCTTGATGACCGCCTGTTTGGCGACGCGGAAAGTCTTCCGACGCGCGCCGTAGTAGCCCTTGGCCTTACGAAGAATCTTCTTGCGCCGGACGCGGCCGGCGACGGAACGCTTGACTCGTGCCATGGTTCGTCTCCTTTACACGTACGGCAGCAGGCGGCTGAGCATCTTCACATCTTGCTCGGCCACTTGAGTGTGGGGGCGCAGGTGGCGCTTACGCTTCGTGCTCTTCTTCGTCAGGATGTGACGACGATGCGACTGATTGCGCTTGAAGCCGTTCGCAGTCTTGCGAAACCGCTTGTTAGCGCCACTATTGCTCTTCATCTTGGGCATGGCGAAAACTCCTGTTAACACCGCCGCGACGTCATGAGGGCCGGACGGGTGGAGCCAAACGGCGTTGCCAACGCACGCTCGACTCGCTTCTTCTTCAATGTGTGACTCGCCTTAGAAAGCTACTGCTTCTTCTTCGGCGAGATCACCATCACCATTTGACGACCTTCCATCTTCGGGAATTGCTCAACGGTACCTAACTCGATGAGATCTTCCCTCACCCGCTCCAGCACACGTCGTCCGATGTCCTGGTGGGCCATTTCCCTGCCGCGAAAGCGCACGGTGACTTTGGCCTTGTCTCCGTGCTCTAGAAAGCGCCGCAGGTTACGCAGCTTGACAGCGTAGTCGCCGGTGTCTGTGTTCGGCCGGAACTTCACTTCCTTGATCTGCGTATGGGTAGTCTTCTTCTTAGCCTCGCGCTCGCGCTTCTTGCGTTCGAAGTCGAACTTGCCGTAATCCATGATCCGGCAAACGGGAGGATCCGCATTCGGTGACACCTCAACCAGATCCAACCCCGCCTCTTGCGCCATGCGCAATGCGTCTCGTGCTGCCATGACGCCCGCCTGCTCGCCTTCCTGATCGATCACTCGGACTTCCCGAGCTTCGATCTCAGCGTTGCGCCGCGCGCGCTTGTTGCCGCCCTGTGCGATAGAAACTTACTCCGTCAAGCCGGCTCGGGAAGGCGCTCTGCCGCTTCGCGAGCCAGGTGTTGCGTAAAATCGTCGACAGACAAAGACCCGAGATCCTTCCCGGCGCGCGTACGCACCGAAAGGCTTCGGGTTTCGACTTCGCGATCACCAATGACCAGCAGGTAGGGCACCCGCTGCAAGGTATGTTCTCGAATTTTAAAGCCGATCTTCTCGTTTCTCAAGTCTGCCTCAACGCGAAGACCCTGATTTTTAAAGTGTTCGCGGAGCTCCTCGGCGAAGCCATCGTGGCGCTCGGTAATCGTCATCAGCACCGCCTGCACGGGCGCCAGCCAGGTGGGGAATCGGCCCTCGAAGTGCTCGATGAGCACACCGAAGAAACGCTCCAAGGAGCCCAGCAGCGCGCGGTGGATCATGATCGGTCGCTTGCGATCCCCGCCCTCGGCCACGTAGGTCATGTCGAAGCGCTCGGGCAGGTTGAAATCGAGCTGGATCGTCGAGCATTGCCACTTGCGGCCGATGGCGTCTTCGATCTTCAGGTCGATCTTCGGCCCGTAGAAGGCGCCGCCGCCCTCGTCCACCACGTACTCGAGCCCCTTGCGCTCCAGGGCGCCGCGCAGGCCGGCGGTGGCGCGCTCCCAGATCTCCGGCGATCCGACGGCTTTTTCAGGCTTAGTGGAGAGATTGACCTCGAACTTCTCAAAACCGAAGTCCTGCAGCATGGTCAGGTTCAGGTCCAGGATGGCGAGGATTTCGTCCTCGATCTGCTCTTCGCTGCAGAAATGGTGCGCATCATCCTGGGTGAAACCACGCACGCGCATGAGCCCGTGCAGGGCGCCGGACATCTCGTGGCGATACACGGTGCCGAGCTCGCCCCAGCGGATCGGCAGCTCGCGGTACGAGCGCAGGCGATCCTTGTACACCAGGATGTGGAACGGGCAGTTCATCGGCTTGAGCTGGTAGAGCTGGTCGTCGTCCTCCATCGGCTTGTACATGGATTCGCCGTAGAAATCCTTGTGGCCCGAGGTGTACCAGAGGCTCTCGTGGGCGATGTGGGGCGTGTACAACAGCTCGTAGCCGGCCTCGATGTGACGGTCGCGCCAGTAGTCCTCCATCACCCGGCGCATGCGCGCGCCCTTGGGATGCCAGAACACGAGGCCACCGCCCGCATCCTCCTGGATGGAGAACAGGTCGAGGTCCTTGCCGATGCGCCGGTGATCGCGCTTCTCCGCTTCGCGCAGGCGCGTGAGGTAGGCCTTGAGCTGCTTCTTGTCCGGCCAGGCGGTGCCGTAGATGCGCTGCAGCTGCTCGTTGCTGGCATCACCGCGCCAATAGGCGCCCGAGACCTTGGTCAGCTTGAAGGCCTTCAGGTGGCCGGTACTCGGCACGTGCGGCCCGCGACACAGGTCTTTGAAGTCGCCCTGGCCGTAGACGGAGATGACCTCCTCCTCCGGCAGGTCGGCGATGATCTTCGCCTTGTACTCCTCGCCAAGGCCGTGGAAGTACTCCACCGCCGCCCCGCGCTCCATCACCTCGCGCTGCACGGCGAGGTCTTCGCCCGCGATCTCGGCCATCTTCTGCTCGATGGCGTCGAGGTCTTCCGGCGTGAAGGGGCGGTCGTAGGCGAAGTCGTAATAGAAGCCGTCATCGATGACCGGGCCGATGGTGACCTGGGCCTCGGGGTGGAGGCTCTTCACGGCCTGCGCCAGGAGGTGCGCCGTCGAGTGGCGAATGACCTCGAGGCCGTCGTCGTCCTTTGCAGTGACCAGCGCCAGGTCGGCGTCCTCGGTGATGGTCGTGGAGGTGTCCACCAGGCGTCCGTTCAGCTTCGCGGCGACCGCGGCCTTGGCGAGGCCGGGGCCGATGTCAGCAGCCACATCCGCTGCGCTGACCGCATGGTCATAGCTGCGCTGGCTGCCGTCGGGCAAGGTGATGACGGGCACGGGAAAACCTCTCGCGATTTAGGCGGTAAGTCGAAAAAAGAGGCGAAGTATGCTGCGGGGCATCGAAGGGGGTCAACCGACCGCGACCGACCCTCGCCGATGCATCGACAAACGCGGCGATTCCTCGGTTGGGTGCACCCCTCCCCGCTAGGCGCGCAGCCCTGGCAAGGCCACGCCGAAGGCGCGGTTCGACAGCCAGATCCCCTGGTAGGGCGCGAGGGTCATCTCACCGGCCAGTGCCGTCACCTGCGTTCCACTGAGCAGGTCGATCCACTGATCGGTGCTGATCAGGTTCACGTCTGCCAGGGACAGGACTTGGGGGCGATCGGTCACGTTGTAAACACAGAAGATGCTCTGCGACCGGTCCGTCGATTGGCGAAAGTAGGCGAACAGCTCCAACCCCAAGTGCAGGGTGAACTGGGTGGCGTTGGGGTGGAAGGCGGGTTGCCGGCGACGGATCGCCAGCGAGCGGGACAGTTCGCGCAGCACGCGGGCGTGCAGGCTCGTCTCGTCCGCGAGCTGCTCGCTCAGCTCCTCCTCCGGCCACTGGTGTCGGTTGATCGAGCGCGCCCGCCCGGAGCGCGCGAACAGGTCGTGATCGTTAGGCGTCGCCAGGAAGCTGTGCACGTAGATCGCCGGAATGCCCTCGAGGCCCAGCATCATGAGGTGCATGCAGATGAAGCGCTCGAACTGCCAGCGATCGCGTTGACCGGCAGCCGTGCCCGCCATCGCGTCGATCAGCGAGATGTTCACCTCGTAGGGCTTGAGCGCCCCATCGGGCCCCGCTCGCATCGACACCTCGGCGCCGTAGGCACGCAAGGCGTCGATCATGCTGGCCAGCTCCTCATCGCTCAGCAACCCTTCCGCGGGACGCAGGCCGATGCCGTCGTGGGAGGCGATGAAGTTAAGGTACGTGGTGCCGTGCTGGGCCGGCGGCATGCTCATCATCCAGGTCTTCAGGTGCCGGCAGTTGCCGCTCAGCATGGTGTGCACGAGCAGCGGCGGCAGGGAGAAGTTGTAGATGGCGTGGGCTTCGTTGGCGTTGCCGAAGTAAGTCAGGTTGTCGCGGTTGGGGACGTTGGTCTCGGTGATCACCAGCACGTCGGGTCGGCGGAACTCCGCCAGCGTGCGCAGCAACTTGATGATCTCGTGGGTGCGACGCAAGTGGATGCAAGGGGTGCCGATCTCCTTCCACAGGAAAGCCACGGCATCCATGCGCAAGGTGCGCACGCCCACATCGAGGTAGCGACCTAAGATATTCACGAACTCCCAAAGCACCTGGGGGTTGGCGAAGTTCAGGTCCACCTGGTCCGGGCCGAAGGTGCACCAGACAGTGCGCTCGCCGTCGAGGGTCTGGACGGTCTGCAGGAGCGGCGACGGCCGTGGTCGCACGACCATCGAGACGTCCGAGTCCGGGTCCACCTCGACGAAGTAGTTCAGGCCCGGGTCGATCCGCTTCTTGAAGTTCTCGAACCAGCCCGAGCGCGCCGAGGCGTGGTTGATGACGAGGTCCGCCATCAGGTCGAACTCCTCGGCGATCTCGCGGATATCCTCCCAATCGCCTAGGGCGTCGTTCACCTGCAGGTAGTTGATGACGGCGAACCCATCGTCGGAGCTGTAGGGGAAGAACGGCAGGATGTGCACGCCGCTCACCGCATCCGACAGGTGATCGTTGAGGAAGCGTCGCAGGGTCTGCAGGGGCGCTTCACCCTCGCGGGTTACCGAGTTGCCGTAGGTGATGATGATCGCGTCGCGCTCGTCCCAGTGGTTCACGAACGGCTGCGGCACGGACAGGGCATCGGAATCACCACCGATCGCTTCGATCAGGCGATGGCCCCAGGTGATGGCATCGAGGTCGGGGTAGATGACCGAGAGGTGCTGTTGGACGCGTGCCAGCAGTTCGCCCCTGGCCCCGCCGCCCGCGCTGCGCGGTGGCAAGGTCGAGCTCACGCGGCGCCCTCCCCCTCGCGGAACTCGATCGTGTCCTCTTCGACCGCCTCGGCAAGCTGCTCCAGAATGTCGGGGATAGCGTTGATCACGCGGTTCCACGGCGCGATGAACGGCGCCTCTTCCGGGTTGCGCAGGAAGTAGTCGCCCGCGGCCATCACGTTACTCGCGAACATCTCCACCGCCGTCTCTTCCTGGTGGCGGTCGTAGCGAAGACCGTTGAACAGGGCATCGTTCTGATAGGTCTCGATGAAGTCCAGGGCGATGCGGAAGTAGGTCGCCTTGATGGTGCGGAAGCGATCCATCGAGAAGGTCTCGCCCTGGGTGGCGAGCTTGCGGAAGAAGGCCTTCATGATGTCGATGCTCATCTTCGACAGCCCCTTCGAGGCGTCCTCGGGGCTCAGCACCTGGTGCTTGTGGTCGTAGCGATCGGCGATGTCCGCCTGACAGATACGGTTGTTGGCGTAGTTGCGCGCCATCTCGCTGAGCACGCCGATCTCAAGGCCCCAGTCCGACGGGATGCGCAGATCCTGGATCACGTCCTTGCGCAGGCTGAACTCACCGGCCAAGGGGTAACGGAAGCTATCCAGGTAATCGAGGAATTCACTGCTGCCGCACACCGTCTTCAGGGCGCGGATCATGGGCGTGACCAACAGACGGCTCACGCGGCCGTTCATGGCTGAGGTGGACGTGCGCGCGTAGTAGCCCTTACAGAACTCATAGCTGAAGCTCGAGTTCGCCACGGGGTACAACAGGCGCGCGAGCAGGCTGCGATCGTAGGTGACGATGTCGCAATCGTGCAGGGCGATGCTCTCCGCCATGCCGGTGGCCAGCACGTAGCCGTAGCAGTACCAGACGTTGCGGCCCTTGCCGAGCTCCGTGGGCGCGAGCCCTTCGCGGCGCAGCTGGGCGTCGATCGCTTGCAGGCGTGGGCCCTCGTTCCACAGCACGCGGTGGTGTTGGGGGAGTCGTCCGAAGTAGCGCAGGGCTTCGCGGTACTGCAGCTCGTTGGCGCGGTCGAGGCCGATCACCACCTGGTTCAGGTAGTTCACGTGGGTCAGCTCGTCGACGATGTTGGCCAGGGCCGGTTGCTGCAGCTCGGAGTACAGCGACGGCAGCACCAGGCCGAGAGGGCGATAGCGGGAGAAGCGCTGGAGATCCGCCTCGACGTACTCCACGGGCCTGCGCGTCAAGTTGTGCAGCGTGGTGACGGTCCCGTTCTGATGAAAATCGGCCAAGTCCCTCTACTCCCCTGAAGTCTCGTCGTATCCGTAACGTTCTAGCACGTCTTCCATCGCCTCCGCCCACCCCTTGGGCCCGGCGTGCGACGGTCGCAGCACCTCGGCGCGGGCGCCCTCCGGCAGCGTCATGTCCTGATCATGATGCCCGGGGATCACCACGGCCACATCCGCCTGCCCCAACATGGCAAGGTCGTTGGGCCCGTCGCCCAGCACCACCCGCCGCGGCGCCCGGGCCAGGCGACGCTCGTACTGGCCGTGCATCATGGCCACGGAGCGGGCCTTGTCCACGGGGCCGAGCACGTGCACGAAGCGTCCGCCACGTACGCAATTGAGGTCGCGCTCACGCAAGGCCTGGCGAAAACGCACTAGCTCGATAGGATCCTCCTCGAGCCAGAGCAAAGGCTCGGATGCCTCGCGATCATCGGCCTTGGCCGCCGCCTGCAAAGACAAGCCCGTGTGCTCGGCGATGCCGCCGTAGCCGAGCTCCCCGAAGGTCTCGAACTTGATGCCGAGACGCTCGCGCAACTGCAGGATCTGGTCCGTGAGTTGCGCGCGGGTCGGGCCGTGATACTGCACGTCCACGGGCTCGCGCGGCCCGCGAGGGTGGATGCCCGCCTCGCCGAAGTAGCCCGCGGGAATCACCGAGATGGCGCCGTTCTCGACGATGTAGGGATGGGGGTTGTCGAGCGCTTGTGCGAGCTCAGACACCTCACCTCGCGCTTTGCTGGTGACCATCACCACGGGGACGCCGAGGCGCGCCAGGCGATCCAACACCGGTGCCGCCGGCGACCAGTCATAGGTGAAATGGTCGAGCAGGGTGCCGTCGAGGTCCGTGTAGACCACCAGCGGCTCAGGCATGCGTCGCTCCCGAGCTCCCCGGGTTGCCCCGTAGCTGATGACCCACCAAGCGGTGGTCCTCGGCCAGATCGATGATGGCCTGGGCGCGCTCGCCGAGATCGCTGAGCATGTGCCGGGTGAGCCGCTCGTAGTGCTGGATGAAGCGGGTGAGCTCGGCGTTGCTCATCACCCGGGAGAACGCCTCGGGCGGCGCGTTCTCATCGCGCAAGCGTTGGGTCAACTTCTCCTCCTGCTTGCGCCGCCATTGGTGCACGCACTCGAAGGACGGCGCGCGCAGGAAGACGAGAAAGTCGATGGGGCCGAATAGCGCTGGGTAGTCCTCGCGAAGGCTGCGATTCACATAACGGCGCCATTCACCGTCCCGGTCCTCCTCCGCCTCGAGGGCGTTGATCGGCTCGTCGAGGGCCGACGCCTCCTGCGGCGTACAGGCCACGCACCAGCCTTCGAACAGCACCGCGTCGGTCGCTCCCTGCCAGCGCGACCACTGATCGGCGGGCGCCCGATCGTCGATGGACTTCAGAAACCGCGGAATCGCCACGTCCTCAGCCCGCGAGGGCGACAGCAAGCGTTCAAGCACGGTGCGACCGAGCGGGAGATCGTGCGTGCCGGGCACCCCGCGCGTGGCGAGCAGCGGATGCACCTGCTGGCCGAGGGCGATTCGATCAGCTCGGGGAAGGTAGAGATCGTCGATCGAGACCTCCGGGCAGCGCAGCCCGCCGGCCTGCTCCAGCAACACGGCCAGGAACCGCGCCAGGGTCGACTTGCCGCTGCCCTGGCAGCCGTTGATGCCGATCAGCAGAGGTCGCGATGCCGCGTCGAGGGCGCGGAGGATTGCTGTGGCGACAGGTGCGATGTGCTCGCGCAGGGCGCCGCGGTAGCTCTCCGGCAGCTTCTCCTCTTCGATGACCCGCGCGATGGCGGGGCTTTCCACGGCCTCACGGATGGCCTGTGCCGCGTCCCTCAAGAAGCCCCCTCTTGCACTCGTGCGATGGCGTTGACCACGGCCTGCTCCACGTTTCGACCCCCAGGCGAAGGATAGTAGCATCGCAGGCGCAGCATGGGCGTCGGGCCGCCGACGCATCTGTGTATCATCTCCAGGAGGACGGCTGCGCGCGCCGCCGCGGGACCCGAGGACCATGAGCGACACCATTCGCCAGCTCACCCCCGAACGTTGGGACGACATCCAAAGGGTGGTCGACCGCGTGTGGGCGGCCCCGGCCGAAGAGCGCCAGCAGGTGCTGGACGAGGCCTGCGGCGAGGACATCGCCCTGCGTGAGCAGGTTGAGCTGATGCTCAACGCCGACGAGGCCACCTCCCCCCTGGATGAGAGCGTCGCGGACGACGCCTTGCGCGTGCTCGCCGATCGCGAGCGCGAGAAGCAGAACATGGCCGGCCGCGTCGTCGGCCACTACCGCCTCGTGCGCAAGCTCGGCGAAGGCGGCATGGGCATGGTGTACCTCGGCGAGCGCGCCGACGGTGCCTTCGAGCAGTTCGTCGCCGTCAAGCTCCTGCGCAGCACCGTCAGCGACGACATCGAACAGGTGCGCTTCCGCACCGAGCAACAGGTCCTCGCGAGCCTCGACCACCGCTCGATCGCCGCCCTCTACGACGCCGGCCAGACGGACGAGGGCCGCGCCTACTTCATCATGGAGTACGTCGAGGGCCGGCGGATCACCGAGTACTGCCGTTGGCAGCGCCTGGATGTGGAGTCGCGCGTGCGCCTGGTGCTCGACGTGGCCCGCGCCCTTCAGTACGCCCACGGCAAGCTCATCATCCACCGCGATGTGAAGCCCTCGAACCTACTCGTCGATGGCCAGGGTCGCGTGAAGCTGCTCGACTTCGGCATCGCCAAGCTGCTCGGCGACTCGAGCTCACGCCCCGCCGCGGTCACGCGCTCGGACGAGCGCCCGATGACCATCGAGTACGCGGCGCCCGAGCAGATTCGCGGTCGCGACATCACCATCCAGACCGATGTCTACCAGCTCGGCATCGTGCTCTACGAACTGCTCACCGGCCGCCGGCCCTTCAGCCGAGGCGCCGATCTCTACGTGCTGGCGCGGGAGATCTGCGAGGTCGGCGCCACCCGCCCGAGCCAAGCCTTGCGCGTGGACAGCCGCCAGTCGGGCAGCGACGGCAACACCCTCCCCGACAACTCCGCCGTCCCCGTGCTCGACGCGCCCCTGGACGGCGGTGCCTACCGCAAGGAACTGCAGCAGCGCGAGCGCGAGCTGCGGGGCGATCTCGACGCCATCGTCATGCGCGCCGTGGCCCGCGAGACCGAGGACCGCTACCTGTCGATGGAGGCCTTCGCGGCCGATCTTCGGGCCTACCTCGACGGCAAGCCGGTGGCTGCGCGCGCGCCGAGCATGGCGTACAACAGTTGGAAGTTCCTGCGCCGCCATCCGCTGGCGAGCGCGGCGGTGGCGATGTTCGCCGTGTTGTTGAGTGGCTGGGCGGTCACCGCGACGATTCAGTCCGAACGCGTGCGCGAGGCCTACACGGTGGCCCAAGCCGAGAGTGCCAAGGCCACCCAGACCGCCGCGTTCCTGGAGAACATCTTCCAGTCCTGGGATCCCACAATTGGCGCAGGTGATCGCATCCTCGTACGCGATCTGCTGGCCGATACGCGCACCCGCCTCTACGAGGAACTAGATCAAACACCTCAGGTACGTGCGCGCCTGATGGTCACCCTAGGTAAGCTATATCAGGCCCTGGGGCTCTACCAGGAGCAAGTTCAGCTTGCCTCGGATGCTATGCACATACGCGAGCAGTTGCTCGTCTCTCCAGATCCAGGGCTACTTGAAGTGTATCGCCTGCTCGCAGAGGGCCTTCGTGAGACGGGGAGCTACCAACCCTCACTGCTCCGATTCGAGGATGCTCGCGATGAGGCGCTCGCGCTTGGCGGCCAGGCACTGGAGCTTGCCGCCATCGAAGGCGGGGTTGCGTTCACCCTCGCACAAATCGGCGAGATCTCTGCCGCGCGCGACCGCTATGGTGAGTCGCTCGCGCTGTTTCGATCTGCCGAGGGAACGCAAACCCTGGAGTACGCGGACACCCTAAGCAATTACGCAGAACTAATGTTCCGCCTCGACGGCTGGGACGAAGCAGTGCAGGCGAACGCTGACGCGCTAGTTGTCTACAAGGAACGATTTGGCACCCGACATCACGACGTTGCCATCCTTCTCAACCAGCGCGGTGCCATGATGCGTGCCCTCGGCAAGGCCGCTGAGGCTAAGGCACTTCATCAAGAGGCCTTGGACATCCAGCTCGAGCGACTGGATCCAAGCCACGAATTCGTTGCGCGTACACGCTCAGATCTCGCGCGGGCCCTCACCGACTTGGAACAGTACGAGGAGGCACGAGGTCAGTACATGGAGGCGCTCGCCGTTCGTAAGACGGCCTTCGGTGAGACCCACACACTCACGGCTGCGACCTACTTCAATCTGGGCGATCTCCTGGTGCAGATGGGGGCCCTCGCAGACGCAGAAGCCGCCTACGGCTCAGCCACGGAGATAGACCGTGAGGCTCTGGGACCAACCCATCCGAACGTAGGCATGCACCTAACACGCTTGGCGAGCGTTGTTTACCTTCGGGGAGATCTCGCGCAAGCCCATTCGCTATATGGTCAGGCGCTGGCGGTACTTCCAGAGGAGCTTGTTTTCCGCTCGAGCACGCTGCTCGGATACGGGAAGGTGCTTCGCGACCTAGGGCAAACCGCCGAAGCCCGTCGGTACTTGGAGGAAGCGTTGCAGATACGGCAGGCCGTTGTGCCCGACGGCCACCCAAGACTGCTAGAAGTCCTGGAGGCGATAGCTTCGCTTTAGTTCGAGTAGCTGAGGGCGCCTGCCGCGACGCCCTCAGCGCACCGAAGTGCGCTTAGTCCGGTTTCGTCACGTTCACATTCACGGTAACGAAGGGAGGCAGACCACCCCCACCGCCAGGGCTGTTGGTCCCGGGCGCATCGCCGCCGCTGGTGCTGCCGCCCACCTCCTCGGTCTTGCTGACCGCCGCCATTGCCGACTTCAGCGCTTCGGACTTTGACGGATCCCCCAGGAACGCATCGCAGGCCGCCTTGAGGTCATCCACTGCCTTCTTGGTGGCTTCGTTCATTGTGATCTCTCCTTCGAAATCAGACTTTATGTTCACTTCGACGACCTGATCCCGATAGGTGATGTCTTCCTTCGGGCCCTTGCCGTCATCATGGGTCGGCGGCGGTGGGTAGTTGTCATCGTCCCCGGTGTCGCCAGGGGGCTTCCCATCGCCGTCGGATCCGCCGCCAGCACAACGGTCTTTCATCTGGCCGGCCTCCTTGTTGCCGCCTCCGACCACTGCACGCAGTAGCCGCAATAACGCCGCTATCAAACGGTGCAGCATGGGGTCGCCCTCCTTTGCTGTACGGGCTTATTAGCGACGATCGGGGCAGTATACTTTCATCCGCCTGACCGTTGGGCGACGATCCCCACCACTCGCGGCGATTGGGTGCTCGGAAATCGGCTGCAGCGACCCGGCTCGTCGACGCTGCCACAGGCATCATCATGGCGCCCACTCGGCCAACGCCGCGAAGAACTCAGTGAACCCTCTCGATCCGATGAAACTCCAAAGCGGTCGTTGGAACGAACTGTGTTCTTGAGGCGCGTTGGGATCTCCCCAGCGCCCGGCGCCCAAGCACGGGTCATCTGAGATCCGGGCGGGCTCACTCGGATCAGTCGAGGAGAGCGGCTTGGAAAAGGAACTGTTGGCAACACTCATGAGCTGGGCGTCCACCCTCTCCGGCTACCCCGCCCCCGAGGCGCCCCCGGAGATCGTCTGGCGCAGCCACGAGTTCTTCGTCGAGCACGTGTGCAACGGGCGGGAATGCCGCGCCGTGGGTTGGTACAACGACGAGGACGTCATCTACATCGACGAGCGGTTCCGAGACCAGCAGGGGCCGGAGGTGAGCTCCCTTTACGTGCACGAGCTCGTGCACTACCTGCAGCACCACAGCGGCCGCTACGACTCCCACTCCTGCACCGACGCCAGCGCACGCGAGCGCGAGGCCTTGGCCGTGCAGAACGAGTACCTGCTGCGCCTTAGCGCCAGCGTGGCGCGCTTCTGGACCGTCGATGAGGTCACCTGCAAATACGAGTGAGCCTGGGCTCAGACCGTGCCCGGCAGCAGGACGCGGTGGCACTCGCCGTCGCCGTCCCCGTCCGGCTCGACGCTCGCAGCGAAACGGTCGCCGGACTGGGCACGCACGCGGTAGAGCTGGTGGTCTAACCCTCGGGCCGACACGCCAGTGACCAGAAGCAGAAGCCCGACGCGGCAGTCCCGGCGCTCGAAGGTGCGCCCGTCGAAGGGGCCTCCGTGCAGACTCACGCGCACGGACGGGACCTTCCAACCCCAAGCGTGATCCAGTGCAGAGGCCCGAGGTCAGTGGCTTGCCTGCTCGGGTCCATGTGGATACACTTTGCGGCTCTTCGGAAGGCGCGTAGCTCAGCGGTAGAGCACCACCTTGACATGGTGGTGGTCGCTGGTTCGATCCCAGCCGCGCCTACCATCCTCTCCCCCGCCTTCGGCACCCCTGTCCCCCCCCTTGGCACGCACGAGAATCGCGTCCGGCGATCGAACGTGCTCTCGCCGCGCGAGCCGGCCCCACCACAGGCACAGGACGCTCGAATTCGGGCGACCAGCACCCAATGCGGCAACCCGGTACCGATCGGCGTCGCAGCCTCCCGTAAGCGCGCCAGACATCCGACGCAAGGCGACGGCAACACGCTATCCGCCTGAGCTATGCGAGGATGCTCAGCGCACCCGGGCACGATCGAACCTAATCGATGCCCTAGTCGTCCGCCGACTCGGCCCCGCCCTGCGCGCCGTCATCCGCCAACTCAGCGATCGCCCGATCCAGCGCCTCCACGACCGCCGCTTCGAGGCGCGCCACCAACTCCTTGGCCGGTCCCTCATTCACCACCGTCGTAGGCCGCTCGAACAGCACGGTCGCTTCGCCGTCTCGATACAGCATCGTGGCGCTGAAGGGGCACATCGCGAGGGCCCGTGGATCGAGATTGCTGAGCTCGTTCGCGTACCAGGGACTGCAGAACACAAGACTGCGAACGGCCTCGTAACCGTTGCGGTTGAAGTTCTCTCCCCAGCGCTCGGCGTTTCTCGCCAGGGATTTACCGATGTTCGGTTCGGCAATGACCCAAAAGCGGCTCTCCTCGAGCGAGTGGTACACCGCGTCGTACGCGGTGGCCTGGTCGGCCATCACGGAACGCTGGTAGATCGGATCCGCAGCGTGCTGCTCCGCCAGCGTGGCACCCGAACACCCCGCCAGCACCATCACGGCAAACCATCCAAGCAAGCGCATCGCGATTCCCCCTTCGGGCGACATGTCGACTCGGCCGCGGATTATCCGCAAGCCTCGAAAGCGCACCCCATGCCACGAGTTTACCCGCTCGAGTCTCCACTGATAGTCTCGACTGCATGCCTCGTGAACGCACCCTCATAGACTAACGATCGATGTCCGCCCGTTGGCCCCAGGGCCTTCTCTTCACCCAGTGGTTGGTCTTCGCCGCCCTCGTCGCCTTCGGCACCTACCTGGCCGCCGAACTGGGCCTCCTGGGCCGTTTGGTGCAGGGGGATATCACGCGCCTGAGCATCCTTATTCTGCTCCTGTTGCTGGGTGGACTGCTGCACGGCGCGTGGCGCGCCCTCACCCTCTCACGAGAACTCGACGCCATCGATGCCTTGGCGCGACGCTACGAACGCGACGGCGACCTCGCGCCCCTACTCGCCTTGGGCACTCCGCGCGCGGCGTCGACCTCCTTGGTGCACGCCTACCTGGGCGCGGTCGCCACCGCCGCCGGGCGCGGCGCTGATGAGTCTTCGCAGAACCTCACGGACGTCTTCAACGACCGCGTGCATGCGCCCTACGAGTTCGGCTGGTTCCTCACCAACCTCAGCATCCGCCTCGGACTACTTGGCACGGTGATCGGCTTCATCCTGATGCTTCGCAGTGCGGTCGTGATCGACTCCATCGAATTCTCCACCGTGCAGTCGCTGCTCTCGGAGATGACCCAGGGCATGGGGGTCGCCTTGAATACCACGCTTGTGGGGCTCGTGGTGAGCGCTGTCCTGAGCGTGCAGTACCTGTGGCTCGATTTCGGCGCCCGGCGCCTGGTGGCGGACACCGTGTTCTTCGCCGAGCGCGATTTGAAAGAGGGGTTCGCCGCTCGTGCGTCAGCGCCTGCGTCCTCTGCCGGCTGAGCAGGATCCCTTCACGGATCTCCTGTTCAACGCCCTCCTGGCGTTCACCTTTCTGTTCATCGTGGCGCTGATCTTTCTGCACCCACCCACCGAGCAAGGCCGCATCGACATCAAGGCGGAGTACCTGATCTCGGCGACCTGGGGCGACAACCTCCCGGACGACGTGGACATGTGGGTCGAGGATCCGACTGGCAACGTCATCTGGTTCAACAACCCCTCCGCAGGTTTCATGCACCTCGACCGCGACGACCGCGGTATCAGCAATGACCAGATGCTCGTGGACGGTCGTGAAGTGATCAACCCTCTTAACCAAGAGGTGGTGACCCTGCGCGGGTGGACGCAAGGCGAGTACGTGGTCAACCTGCACTACTACGATTCGGAGACTGGTAACCCTGTGGATGTGAACGTAAGGGTGGCACGGGTCAATCCCGTGCTGGAGATCCTCTACTACGAGGAGGTCACGCTGAGGGACAAGGGGGAGGAACGCACCGCCGTGCGCTTCACCCTCGATAGTGAGGGCGAGGTGAGCAACATCAACACCCTGGCGAAGGCGCTGGTCTCCGTGGACACCCTATGATGAGCGGCCTCACCGTCACCCTGGCGCTCGCCTACGCGGTCACCCTCGCCATCCTGATCAGCATCTGGGTCCGTGGCCAACAGGCCATGTGGATGAAGGTCGCCGTGTCGGCACTGCTCTTCGTCTTCTGCGTCGCGAGCTACCACGGCTGGCGCCAGGTGAGCGGTTGGCCGGCCCCGCAGGTGCTGCCCGAGCAGTTTCTGCTCCTAAGCTCCTGGGTGCGCGAGCCTGACGAGAAGACCAACACGCAGGGAGGTATCGACCTGTGGGTGGTGACCGTCACCGACGATGGTCCTGCGGTGCACCCGCGCGCCTACGAGCTGCCCTACAACACCGAGCTGCATCAGTCGATCGAGGCGGCCGAGCGACGTATGGGTCAGGGCCGACTGCAGATGGGTCGGCGGATTATCGAGGACGGTCGGCGCACGAACGTCGGCGCCGTGCGCTTGGCGCCAGACCAGCAGCTCATCGAGTTCTACGACGTGCCAGACCCGGCGTTGCCAGAGAAATGAGCAACGCCCTCCTTCGTCGATTCGGCATCGTTGCCCTGGTATTCGTTGGCCTCAACGGGTGTACGCGATCCGCTGATCCCAGCGACTTCTTCCCCCTGCAACCGGGACACGAATGGACCTACCGGGTGGACGTGAAGGGCGCTCCCACGCCGCCCGCCGGGTTGCCGCTGCATGAGGTTCGCACGCTCAAGCCGATCAAAGTGCAAGGGGTGCCGGGTCGGGTGTACCGGCGCTTCGATGTGCTCGGCAACGAGTACCACTTCACCCGCAGCGACGCCAGCATCGAGCGAATCGCCCTTCGCAACGCCACCGAACTCGAGGCCCAGCGCGACGTGCCCGCGCGCCAGGTGCTGCCGTTGCCGCCGACCTTGGGCAGTACCTGGCAGCTGTCGACCCACCCCTACGCCCTGCGCCGAACGGTGCCCTTGGGTGCGGATCTATCGGTGCAGTTCTCGATCTCCCTCACGATGATCATCGAGGCCACCGACGACATCATCACCACCCCGGCGGGACGTTTCGAGAACTGCGTGCGGGTGGTGGGGGAAGGTTCCCTCGAGCTCTACGGCGATGCGCGCCAGGGCTTCATCACCGTGCCGATCACGCAGACCGAGTGGTACGCACCGGGCGTGGGCTTGGTGAAACTCCTGCGTGAGGAACCGCTGGAGGCGGATCTCTTCGAGGGTGGCTCGATCCAGTACGAACTGGTCGACTACCGCTGACCCCCATCGCCCCCTTCGGCGGGACCAAACAGTGCGGCCTCGTACAGCGGGTAGAGGTGCATGATCGATCGCGCGTACTCGGCGCGCGGCGAGGAGATGGGACCGAAGCGCGCCGGCAGCGGCTGCTCCATCAACTCGGGCATCAAGCGCCCCTCCTCCACCGCCGCCCGTACGAGCCCGTCCAACCACTCGAGGTAGTCGGCGTTCAGGCGTAGGGCGGAGTCCTCGGCGCCGATGATGGGGCCGTGGCCGGGGACGATCTGCTTCGCGCCAAGGGCGTCCAGGGCTCGCAGCGTCGCCAACCAACGGTCGATGTCCGCATCCGGTGTGGTCGGCGCCCGTTGGTGGAAGCAGAGATCGCCACAGAACAGCACGCCTGTGGTGCGGTCGTAGATCACGAGGTCGCCGTCCGTATGGCCATCGAAGGCGAGGATCTCCAGCTCGTGATCGCCGAGCGTCATCGTGCGGGGGGTCGCCTCCGCCGTCGGCAGCTGCAGCTCCGTGCCCCGCATCCACGGGCCCAACATGCGATACACGTTGTCGAGGAGCGCACCGCCGTTCTCACGCAGGCCATCTCGGGTCGCGGCCAGAGCCTCGATGGGCACGTCCGCGAAGGCACCGTTACCGAGCACGTGGTCGGGATGTTGATGGGTGTTGAACACGCGCACGATCGGTGAATCCACCGTCTGCTCGATGAGCGCCCGCAGGGCCTTGCCGTGGGCCAGCGAGGTGCCCGTGTCGATCACCACGGTGCCCACACTCGTGCTGATGAACCCGAGGTTGGCGATGCGGCCACCGTTGGCCATCGTGAAGTGCTCGATCTCGCCGGCTACCCACCAGGTGCCGTCCGCAATCTGCGTGGCATCGAGTGTGTAGGCGTAGCGGTCGTCGGCCTGCTGCGCTTGGGCGGCGCACGCCACCACTAACGCGAGTCCGAGACCCAACCAGTTCTGCGCTCGCTCGCCCACTACTCGATCCGTTGCTCGAAGCGGTTGCCGTTGATGTCCCGGCCACTGAGGCGGACCGCCTTGACGGCCTCCTGACCCTGACCGAAATCCAAGGTGAAGAAGGGGTTCTCGCTGATCGGCTCGTAGGTCAACAGGCGGCCTAGCAGCTCACCCTCCTCGTCATGCAGTTCCAGGCGCTCGATGTAGAAGGCGGGGATACCCGGAGCGAGCCCCGTGTCCATAGGATGCATCACACGCACGCGCAGGCGGCGCAAGCGATCCTCATCGGCCCAGGTGCGATAGCTGATCTGCCCCAGGGTCTCGGCCCAATTGCCTTGCGCGCGACCGTTGCTCGGCGCGGTGCACCCGCCTCCGGCGGCGTCCACCCACATGCCGCCGACGTGCCAGATCCCCTCGTCGGTCAACACGGCCGCGCGAACGGGGCTCGCTTGCTCCAACTTCAGGCGCAGGCCGATCGACGCGCTGAGGCGCTCGGGGATGTACTCGAGCACCTTCTGGATCGGGTTGAGGTCGGTGAACACAACCATTCGCTGGACGTTGGGCAGCCCGTCGACGCGGACCATCACCGGCACGTTGGCAGGGTTCTCAGCCGCGGGCGGTGCCAGCACTTCCACCCGTTCGTCGAATACGTAGGGCAAGCCGTCGAGCACCCGGTCGTGCATCGTGTTCCACATGGGCGACCCCAACGGATCGACCGGCGTGGATTGGTGGGTTGCGTCCGCCAGCGCGAGGGCACCCGCTGACAAGAGCAGTCCCGCCAGGGGCAAGCGATACAGGCGTGATGTGTTCATCAAAACTCCAAAGACGCGTCCGCTCGCCCGTCGCTAGCGCGGGCTGATCCCGGCGGCGACACGATCCGCGCCGTGGCGCCGGAAGATCAGATCGAGCTGACCAGATTGCTGCAAGTCGACCATCGCCTCGTTCAGGCGGGCGCCGAGGTCATCACCGGCCTGCGCCTTGACGGCAGCACCGAGATCCCACTGAGTGGTGCGCAACCCAGGCAATGCCACACGACTCAGGGCAATGCCCGGCGCCTGCCCGGCGAACGACTGCACTTCCACCGAGTTGCCAACCACCGCATCCACTTCGCCCGCGAGCAGTGCCTCCACGGCCAGGGGCATCGTTGCGTAGTGACGCACGTTCTCCCGCAGTCGACCGCCCATGGCGCTCAACAGGAACGTATCGGCCAACGTGTCGATCTCCACGCCGACGGTGAGCGACACCATGCTGCCGGGGGTCACCTCGCCCTCTGCGACCTTGTCTTCCCGAAAAGCCATCAGGACGTGCTCGCGATAGTAAGGCGCCACGAAGGCCACCTGATCGTTACGCGCCGCGAACACCGGATCGATCGGCACGTGCAACATCACGTCCGCCGTACCGCCGCCCAGGTAGTGTCCCTTCCACACCGCGTTGCGCAGGTCGTCCTCGACGGATTCGTCGGCGCCCTGCTCACGAAGGGAAAGACGTAGCCCCAAAGCTTCCGCCAGGGCGTGGGCGATATCCACGTCGATGCCGACGAGGCGCCCCTCGGGGCTGCGCGAGGAGAACGGCGGGTAATCGGCGTACACGGCCACGGAAAGCTCGCCAGGACGTTGCGTCGCCGGGACCTCCTGGGCCACACCGACCGTCCCCCAGAATGCGCAAACCCCGGCGAAGGCCAGGGTCTGCAGAGCCACACTAAGACGCATCAACCGTCAACTCTCCACGGCTTTGGTCACGAGCCAGGCGCGAATCGACCACAGCGCCTCTTGACTCAATATGCCCTCGAACTTCGGCATGTAAGTGATGCCGTTGCGGATGGCGCCGTTGCGCGCACGGTAGATGAACCACTCATCGCCCTCGGCGTCCGACGGCAATTCGCGCAAGTCCGGCGCGATGCCACCGCTGACGGCCCCGAGGCCGTGGCAGCGAGCACAGTTCTGATTGTAGGCCGACGAACCCAGTTCGATCGCATCGGCATTGCCCTCGAAGGGATTCAGTTCCAGCCACTCCTCGCCCAACTGGGGCAAGTGGGTGGTGTCGATCGGCTGCGGAGTCACGTCGCCGTGCCCGAAGGCCACGACGGACGCCAGCGCGCCGGTCAATGCACCAGCAGCCAGTGCTGCAGCTTTGCGGTTCTTGATGCTCATCGTCCTCTTCCTTGCCCAAGGTGCCACCACGGGTGTCACCCAGCGCCTACGAGTCTTGGTCTACGGTTGTTGGGCCGTGAGCGCACCGGGAGGTTCCCCCTCCCGGTGACGCTCACAGTGGTTCACTTAGTTGGTGCTAGCCGCGCGGACGCTGGACGGCAGCTTGAACACCCACAGGCTACCGCCCTGGTTCAGGTACTTGACCGTCTTCGCCACATCGCCGCCCCACAGGGGCACGGCACCGCCCCAGCCCGAGGCCACGGCCACGTACTGGTCACCGTCCATCTCCCAGGTGATCGGCGAGCCGACCACGCCAGAACCGGTCTGGAACTTCCACAGTTCCTCGCCCGTCTTGGCATCGAAGGCCTTCAGGTAACCCTCAGGCGTGCCCGTGAAGACGAGGTTACCTGCGGTGGCCATCACGCCGCCCCACAGGGGCGCCTGGTTCTTCACTTCCCACACCTTCTCGCCGGTCTTCGGATCGAAGGCACGCAGGGCGCCGATGTAGTCGTCGAAGACGGGCTTGATGGTAAAGCCTGCACCGAGGTACGCAGCGCCGCGCTTGTAGGCGACGGGCTCGTTCCACAGGTCCATGCCCCACTCGTTGGCGGGTACGTAGAAGTAACCGGTGTCGGGGCTGTAAGCCATCGGCATCCAGTTCTTGCCGCCGAGGAAGGAAGGTGCCACGAAGACGTCCTCACCCTTCTTGCCGTCGACGCTGTCAGCGGGATCGCCAGGGCGACGACCGGTTTCAATCGGACGGCCGGTCTTCAGGTCGATGCCTTCGGCCCAGTCGATACGATCGACGAACGGGAACGCGTTCAGCAGCTTGCCGTTCTTGCGGTTGAGGACGTAGAAGAAGCCGTTGCGATCGGCGTGACCAGCAGCCTTGATGGTCTTGCGACGTTTCTTGTAGTCGAAGGCCACGGTCTCGTTCACACCGTCGTAGTCCCAGCCGTCGTTCGGCGTGAACTGGTAGTGCCACTTGATCTTGCCGTCGTCCGGATCGATCGCCACCGTGGAGGTGGAGAACAGGTTGTCGCCCGGGCGCAGGTGCGCGTTCCACGGGGCCGGGTTACCGGTGCCGTAGAAAATCAGATCGACGTCGGGGTCGTAGGTACCGCCGGCCCAGGTGGCTGCGCCACCGGTCTTCCAAAGGTCGCCGGGCCAGGTCTTGTTGGCCGCGCCGCCGCTGATGCCGTTCTCCTCACCGTTCATGTAGCCCATGTGGCCTTCGACGGTGGGGCGGGTCCAGACCATCTTGCCGGTCTTCGCGTCGCGCGCTTCCACGCGGCCGACGATGCCGAACTCACCGCCGGACACGCCGGTGATGACCATGCCCTTCACGATCAGCGGGGCTGCCGTCTGCGAGTAGCCGGCCTTGTAGTCGTCGATACGTTCCTTCCAAACCACCTTGCCGGTGTCTTGGTTCAGGGCGACGATCTGCGCGTCCAGGGTGCCGAAGATCACCAGGTCGTCGTAGAGCGCGGCACCGCGGTTGACCACGTCACAACACGGCAGGATGCCGTCCGGCAGGCGGTGTTCGTACTGCCACAGCTCCTCACCGGTGCGGGCATCGATTGCGTACAGGCGCGAGTACGAGCCCGTGACGAAGATCTTACCGTCGTGGACGAGAGGCTGAGACTCCTGACCACGCTGCTTTTCGCCGCCGAACGAGAAGGCCCAAGCCGGCACCATGCCGTCAACGTTGTTGGAGTTAATCTGCGTGAGCGGGCTGAAGCGCTGCCCTTTCGTGCCCATGCCGTAGCTGACGACGTCACCCGTCGTTGCAGCATCGTTGACGATGGCCGAGTCGGTAACAGGTGCCGCAGCTTGCGCGGTGCAGGCGATGATGCTGGCGGCGAGCAGGCTAATCCCACCCCGCACCGTTGCATCGTGTTGTCTTGATCCCATGATCTCTCCCCACATGGATGGTTGTGCGTCGCCGATGATATTGCGGCCAGCTCCGACTCCATCAGCACGGAAAGCCGGATTCCACATACGTACAAACCCGTACGAATCTCGATCCTTGGGGCCGAAATTCACGGTCGAGCGATCGCGAATTAGGGCTTTCGTCCAAAAATCAGTGGCGCGCTCAGGATGGTACGCGAGTCCGCGTCGAGTTCCAAAGAAACGCCTCGCACAAACGAGCGGGTGGTTTGCGGTGTAACCGGCGGCTTGGGACGGCCGAGTGCGGTGGCGCTATCCCGACTGGAGCCCCAGTCCGGATTTGGTGATCCTGTCGATCTGATCGCGAAGCTTGGCCGCTTCCTCGAACTCGAGTTCGCGGGCGTGCTTGAGCATCTGCTTCTCGAGCTTGTCGATTTCCTTGGCGAGCTGCTCCGGTGCCATCTTGGCGTACTTGTCGTTGGCGTCCTTCGCACCGCGCTTGCGATCCCGGCCCCGTCCGCCGCCGCCGGGATAGGCCCCCTCCATGATGTCGGCGACCGCCTTGCGCACGGTCTGGGGCGTGATGCCGTGCTCCTTATTGAATTCGAGCTGCTTCTCGCGGCGCCGCTCGGTCTCCTCGATCGCCCGGGCCATGGAGCCGGTCACCTTGTCCGCGTAGAGGATGGCCTTGCCGTCGACGTGACGCGCGGCACGCCCGATGGTCTGAATCAGCGATCCCTCCGAGCGCAGAAACCCCTCCTTGTCCGCGTCGAGGATCGTCACCAGCGACACCTCGGGCATATCCAGCCCCTCGCGCAGCAGGTTGATGCCCACGAGCACGTCGAACTTGCCCAGGCGCAGATCGCGAATGATCTCTGTGCGCTCCACCGTGTCGATATCGGAGTGCAGGTAGCGCACGCGCACGCCGTGCTCGCTGAGGTACTCGGTGAGGTCCTCGGCCATGCGCTTGGTGAGCGTGGTGATGAGCACGCGTTGGTCCACGGCGGCGCGCAGGTTGATCTCCGACAGCGCGTCGTCGACCTGGCTCGCCACGGGCCGCACCTCGATGACGGGATCGATCAGCCCGGTCGGGCGCACGACCTGCTCGACGGTCTGATCCGCATTGGCCTTCTCGTAGGGCCCCGGCGTGGCGGAGATGAACAGCATCTGCGGGGCCAGCTGCTCCCACTCGTCGAAGCGCAGCGGACGATTGTCGAGGGCCGAGGGCAAGCGGAAGCCGAATTCGACGAGAGTTTCCTTGCGCGAGCGGTCGCCACGAAACATCGCGCCCAACTGCGGGATGGTCACGTGGGATTCGTCCACGATCAGCAAAGCGTCGGCCGGCAGATAATCGAACAGGGTCGGCGGCGCCTGGCCCGCCTCGCGTCCCGAGAGGTAGCGTGAGTAGTTCTCGATGCCCGAGCAATAGCCGAGTTCGTTGATCATCTCGATGTCGAACATCGTGCGCTGTTCGAGGCGCTGGGCCTCGACCAATTTGTTGGCATCGTAGAGCTGGTTCAAGCGCTCGCGCAGCTCCACCTTGATCTTATCCACCGCCTCCAGCAGCACGTCCCGCGGAGTCACGTAGTGGGTTTTGGGGTAGATCGTGAGCCGCGGCACCTTACGCAACACTTCGCCCGTCAGCGGATCGAAGAAGGCGAGCGAGTCGATCTCGTCGTCGAAGAGCTCGATGCGCACGGCCTGCATCTCGGACTCGGCGGGAAATACGTCGATCACGTCGCCGCGCACGCGGTAGGTGCCTTGGCGCAGCTCCACCTCGTTGCGCGTGTACTGCATCTCCGCCAGTCGGCGCAGGAGCTCGCGCTGGTCGATGGTGTCGCCGCGCACCAGGTGCAGCACCATGCCGAGGTACAGGCCGGGGTCGCCCAGGCCGTAGATGGCCGACACGGTGGCGACGATGATGGCATCCGGTCGCTCGAGCAGAGCCTTGGTCGCGGACAGGCGCATCTGCTCGATGTGCTGGTTGATCGAGGCGTCCTTCTCGATGTACGTGTCCGAGGCGGGCACGTAGGCCTCGGGCTGGTAGTAGTCGTAGTACGAGACGAAGTACTCAACGGCGTTATTGGGAAAGAAGTCGCGCATCTCCCCGTAGAGCTGGGCCGCGAGGGTCTTGTTGTGGGCCAGGATCAGGGTCGGTCGCTGCACGGCGTGCACCACGTTGGCCACGGTAAAGGTCTTACCGGAGCCCGTCACACCGAGCAGGGTCTGGCGGGCGAGGCCTGCGTCCACCCCCTCCACGAGTTCGGCGATGGCCGCCGGCTGGTCGCCCGCGGGCTCGTAGGTGGCGGCGAGGTCGAAGCGCTTGCCCGTCAACCGATAGGGCGCCACCGCCACGTCCAGATGCTGGTGGCGCTGATCATCCGTCGCCACGCCGTGCGCGCGTTCGTTGGGGTCGTCTCGTACTTGCTCTACCATCGGGTCTCTCTGGGCAGCGAACACGGGGATCGCCACATGGGAATCGAGCTGTCGGCGCGTGTCGCGCGGGCGAAGCCGTCGCAGACGGTCGTGGTCACGGCCAAGGCGGCCGCCATGCGGGCCGAGGGCCGCGACGTAATCGGTCTGGGCGCGGGAGAACCCGATTTTGACACCCCGGCCCACATCAAGGAAGCAGCGGTGCAGGCGATCGCCCGCGGCGAGACCAAGTACACCGCCGTCGACGGCACGCGGGCCCTGAAGGACGCCGTCATCGCCAAATTCGCCCGCGAGAATGCGCTCGAGTATTCGCGCGACGAGATTGCTGTGAGCGGCGGCGGCAAGCAGGCGATCTACAACTGCTTCCAGGCGCTCCTCGATCCCGGCGACGAGGTGGTCATCCCGGCGCCCTACTGGGTGTCCTACCCCGACATGGCGCTCCTGGCAGACGCCGAGCCGGTGATCATCCCGGCGGGACCTGAGTTGGGCTTTCGCATCACACCCGCACAACTCCAGCGCGCCATCACGCCCCG